>DIRK01000029.1:0-23322 GCA_002427535.1 Mageeibacillus sp. UBA5438
GGCACCGTGTCATCCATGTACTCACCGAGGTCAGCACCGTTTTTAATCTTGGCTTGAATGACCAGGGTCACACGTTTGCCGGCGACATCGGACATGCCATCCTCACCAATGCGGAGGCTGACCTTCCAGTCATCAATGTCCACAAGATCGCCGAGATCTTCATCTTCAACCCCGTTTACCTGTACCTTCACATCCAGGATCTGAAGCACATTCTCGAGCGTATCGCTGATGAGAAGTGATTCATAGCCTCGGATGTTGTGCGGCACATCGACGTGGACCGTGTAGATAAAGGATTCATCTCTTTCTTCCAAGTCAACATGGTTCTGTCCGTTGATTTCCTTTTTGATGCCCGGATCTTCCACAGGCGGCGTCACTGTCACCTCATTCGACTGGGTCTTGGGACGGTCGTTAATTTGGTAGCTTCCCTTGTTGGGAATGGTTTCATTTTCGTAGCCGCTAAGGTCCGCACCATCTCGAATCTGCGCTTTAATGACCAAGGTAATGGTCTTGCGCGCGAACTGCCCCATCTCACTTTCATTCAACGTCAAGGAAATGGTCTGGCCTGTAATATCCACACGGGCCTTGAGCGCTAAATCTTCTACCCCGTTCACCCAGACAGTCACGCCCTTTTCTTCAAGCACTGCCTCAAGGGTGTCCGAGATCATGAAACTCTCGTATCCCGAAAGATTGTTAGGAAGGGTCACTTCCACGTGATAGGTGAAAACTTCATCCCTTTGGGTGAGATCTTCATGGGTCTTCCCGTTCACATCTTTTTCGATCACAGGATCAGATGTGGGTGGCGTGACAGTGACAATGTTCGACAGAACATCATATTGATCGTTGAACACAAGCGTGGCTTGGTTCGGCACTGTGTCATTCACGTAAAGGTCAAGGTTCGCGCCGGCTTTAATGTTCGCTTTGATTTCCAATGTGAGCTTCTTGCCCACAATACTGCTGAAATCGAAGGTGCTGTCCAAGGTCAAGCTGACCATCTGGCCGGTTGTCATGGCCTGAGCGCTAAGGCTTGCGTCTTCTGTGCCGTCAAGCAATACTTTCACGCTCACGATATCGAGCACGTTCTCGAGTGTGTCACGGATGACAAGCGAGTCGTAACCGTGTACGCGCGAAGGAATATCCACATTCACCTGATATGTGAAAATGTCGTTCTTGTTGACCAGATTCTCATGTGTTTTGCCGTTGACTTCCTTGTCAATCTCGGGGATATCCGGGGGAGGGGTCACCGTCACCTTGTTCGAGGTCACGAAATCGTTATCGTTAAACGAGTACGAACCCTCATTGGGAATCTTATCCTCGGCGTAGCCGGAAAGGTCCGCGCCGTCTTTAATTTTCGCCTTGATTTCAAGCGCGATGACTTTGCCGATCAGTTCTGTAAAGTCCACTTGGGTATCGTTGAAACTCAATGTCACGGTCTGTCCCGACTGCGTGATCAATCCGGTCAGTGCCGGATCTTCCACATTGTCCAAAAGCGCCCTGTAGCCTGTGATGTCAAGCACGCTTTCCAGGGTATCCTGAATGATCAATTTTTCGTACAACTCACCTTCAGGCTGCTGCGGCAAGAGGACCTTCACGCGATAGGTGAATTCATCGTCCATGGCCGTCAGGTTCTCATGTGTTTTTCCGTTCACATCTTTTGAGATCTGAGGCACTTCAGGGGCAGGCGGTTTGATCGTCACCGTGTTCGATTCGACCCGTTTATGGTTATAGAGCAGGGTCGCCGTATTGGGGATCTTGCTGTCGGGGTATACATTTTTCACCTCGCCGCAAAGCACACAGGCGTCAATGCTTGCCTTGAATTCCAAGACCACCTCTTTTTCTTCGATTTCATGGAAATCACTTTGTTTCAAGAACTTGATCTTGTTACCGACCACCGTCAACTCTCCGGCTTTAACAATGCTTGTCCCATCGACTTTGACATCAACAGAACCCGGAGTAATCTTCAAAAGATCATCGACTTCATCTTCAAAGCCAAAGTTTGTCATGTTGAAAATGTTCTTAACATAGGTTGTAACCGTGTAGGTCACTTCGTCCCGCACGTGTGAAAGATCCACGTGATTTTGTCCATTGACTTTTTTAACCGGCTCGGTCGGCTCTATAAGACAGACCGTATTGGGGTTGCCCGGGACAGTGGGATTATCAATTTCATAGCGTTTCTGACCCGAACGGCCTGTCGCCGTGACGGGTGTTTCTTCGGAACCGAAAAATTCCAGTTCCTTCAGTTTGTACGTGATGCGATAGTCGCCATCCTGCGTGACCGAGACATTATTAAGTCCCGTATCCAGGCCCAGGTTGTCGTTGATGAGCGTGCTGTTTTTATACAGCTTCGATTCTACAACCTGGTAACCGGGCTCAATATTGACTTCAATCCATTCCTGACTAATCTCTTCAACGAGCGCGTCAAAAAGGTTGCCGACGGTGTTGCCGAAGCTTGTCGGGTTATTGAATACTACGTAGTAGTTGTTCGAGGTTGCCATGGCCTTCAGCGCGGCCTGTGTGTAAGGGCCGACCGTACCGTCGTAATAGCTTTGTCCGTACTGCGACCTTAACGAAGAGAGATCCTGAATAAAGGTTGAGATCATGTAATAGCCCTGACCTTTAATCTGATTCGCTATGGTGCCCGCCTGGTCAATGGCCGTTTTGTAGTCCTGATATTTTTCATCGAATCCGGTCCTGTTGGAACCGCCCCAATTTCGATCAAGCCATATCGTGCCATTGTCACCTGAAGAGCCGTCAGGAAGCCTCACGTTCGCAACGCCGTCCGTGACAAGCAAAAAGACGGTCTCGCGAAGAAGGTCGCCTGTGTCACCGAGACTACTGCGCTTCATATTGTATTCATTGAGCGCGTATTGCAATCCTCTCGCGGTGGGCGTCGCGCCATTCGCCGTGATCCCATTAATGGCGGTCTTGGCCGAGGGGAAATTGTTGCCCAAGGCATAACGCGTCTGAACACTCACAGGACCCCAACTTGAGCCTGAACCCGTCTGAACGCCACCATCTTTTACTTGATTGCCGTTGACGGTTTTGTACCACTGATAGCGGTTGCCCATCTGATACGTCGTGACCATGACGCGGTCGCCGTTTGCGGAATTCAATTTATCCACAACCGCTTTTAGACCGTCCTTCATGGTTCCGATCGTATTTGCGAACGAACCGCTTGCGTCTTGTACGATGACCAGGTCAATGTATTTTTGAACCAACGGTCGGGTGAAGCTGATCTCTCCCTCAATTGTTCGGAGACAAAACTCGAGCGGGTCTGTATTCACACTGTTGGTATGATCCAGACGCACGAGTTTATCTTCGTTATTTTCCACAGCAATTACATTGTTGGGTAAAATAGGAGAAACCAGATACAGCAGCATGGATATCGCCATGACGAGCGCGAAAATAACTTTCGACTTTGTTTTGTGACTGTCCATAGGTATCGCTCCAATCTATTGATTTGAAACAACACCTCTTTTTGTATCTTCCTCACCGGGATAGTAGACGCCAATTGTGAATAGACTGTTAAATCAGCGTTATCTGTAACGAGGGTTATTGAAGCATGGCTTCGTCGTACATCGACAGCAATTCCTTTGAGGGGACCGTTTTAAGTTCCTTTGCCAGGAGTATTTTGAATCCGTTAAAAAAATGAACCAGCTCGCTTCGTCTATTTTGGCGGCTCAAAATCTCAATGATAAGCCCTGCCCCTTGTTCGCTCAACGAATTCAGATACATCAAAAGTGCGAGACTCTCATCTGAAAAAGTAAAATGTCCCTCACGAAGCCTCTGTTCCATATAGCCCGACACAACCGTAAAGGCCCTGTTGCGCAGCTGATGCTGGCTCGAAAGCGCCCAGTCATAAGCCTCATCGCCGAGAAAATCGCGTTTATAAAGTCTTGCGATTTCATCGAGTTCCTTGTCATCCGCCAAACCCTTCAAAAGAAGTGTCTCCACTCTTTCCAAATCACTCATAAGGGACGTTGCCAAGCGATATTTATTTTGTGAAAAAATGATGGATTCACTAAACCCAAGATCAGCTAATCCGCGCCGCAATTGATACACAGTGGTATGCAAAAGTGCCAATGCTTTCGCCTCATCTTTTTCAGGAAATATCTTTTCGATGATGACACTTTTATTGGCCTTCCTATCATCCGTAAGCCAAAGGTAATAGAAGAGTTCCCGCGCTTTTTTAGTGCGCCAAAGCATCCGTTTTCCGTCCTGATTGCGAACTTCCAAATGGTCGAAGCTGACGATATGAAGATGTTGGCCTTCCGGCTCAACCTCATCTTTTCCGTTAATTCTGGCCTGCCGCGTCGTTACCAGGCGCTCGATCGCCTGATCAAGTCTCTTTTTTTGGACCGGCTTCAAAAGATAATCAATGGCATTCACATCGAAGGCCTGAACCGCGTAATGGGCATAGGCGGTGACAAAGATGATATCCACAAAATGCTGCTGATTGAAAAGATCCGCCATCGTCAATCCATCGATGTATCCCATCTCGATGTCGAGAAATATGACGTCGGGTTTCACACGCGCGATTTCAGCCAACGCGGCCTCCGGTTTCGCATAACTGGCGACAATTTTGATATTCTTGTAATGCTCCAAAAGAGACGACATGACCTTGATCGCATGGGGCTCATCGTCGACAATAATCGCTTTCATGACACGGTTTTTCATGGGTTCCTCCAACTCGTATTTCCACCGTCAGCCCCTGCCCGGGCTGACTGATCAACTGCACCGAGCCGTTGGGCATCAGGTTGATTTTGTCCAAAATATTTTGCAACCCGAGGCGCTCCGACTCACCCTTCATAATCTCATGCATTTTTTGGGGTGTCATGCCTTCGCCATCATCGGAAATAGCGATCATGACGCCACCTTTTTCCGCCTTTTTGACCGTGATTTTAACGGTTCCCGGGGTCCCTTTCGGGACAATGCCGTGCCTCACCGCATTTTCCGCGATGGGCTGCAAGGTGAGCGGCGGAATTTTGGCGCTAAGGGATTCATCAATGTCGTAGACTAGATTCAAGCGATCGCCGTAACGCATTTTCTCAATCTCAAGATAGGCCATCGCCATCTCGATTTCATCTTCTAACGGGATTAGACCTTTTTGCAAATGTAGATCCATTTTCCCGCGAAAGTATACCGCCAGATAATTAAGCGCCTCTCGGGTTTTTTCTGGCTCCTCATAACTCAAACCGATAATCGTATTCAGCGTATTGTAGAAGAAATGAGGCGATATCTGGGAGAAAAAATACCGAAATTCTTTTTCAAGGCGCTCTTCCGTCAGTTCGGTCGCATCCACATATTCCAAATGCAAGCGATTCCCGATGAGCAACGCGATCCCGATCATCACAAAAAGAACAATAAGGTCAGAATAGTACGTCAACTTAAGGTTGAACAGGATCTTGGCAATCATATTCACCCAATAGGCGATCAAGCCTGCCGCCACGACAAGAATATAGTTGATCGAACTGGCCTTTTTTTTCATGGCTTTCAATAAAATAAAGGTCGAATAGCCAAGTGAGAGCGCCACGCTGGTGACGACCAAAAGCTGCAGGCGCGCCATCGCCGGAAACCCCTCAGACAAAAGGAAAATAAAAAGCAAGGTGACCATGAGTGCGCTTTGAAATATTGACATCGCCAGGCAGATTTTCTTGCTCACCAGGTCTTTGAAAAAATACCGAACAAATAAAAGAAAAAATAGACTTGTACTGAGCATGGTCGTGGTTTGAATGATGGAGCGTTCTCGCAGCCCGTACTCAAATAACAAGGCTAAGTTTTGGTTGTTCATCGTGGCCGTATAAATGCCCATCGATAAGCTTCCCAAAGAAAAACAAAGCAACGATTTCGATCGGCCGCGCCGAAAATAAAATGAGGCGAAAAAAATGCTGATCAAGATAAACGATGCCGTGACTAAAAGTTCAAACGCGCGTTCGCGGTTGACAAGACGTTCGATATTGGCCGAGGTGCCAAACAGGATAGGCGTCAAAATACCGCCCTGTTTGTAATCGAAGTTTGCCACCTGAATCAATATTTCAATTTCTTCGCCGTGACTGTGGATAAGACCTGTTAAAAATTTGCTTTCGGGGACATAGCTTGCAGCATGCGACGAGGGTTCTCCCAAGGAGGCGACTTTTTCACCATTCAAAACAATATCGGCCGAAAAACGAATGGTGCCCGTCTTAACAGAATAAAAGCGGCTCTCATTCACTTTCACAAGCAGTCGATACGTTCCAAATCCTCGGGCTTCACCGTGTTCGTCTGAGGAGAGATCCCAGGGTGAAGGGACGGTCACATAATTGACGCCTGTAAGATCTTCATCGTAGGAACCGATGAAACGGTTGGGGAAAAACTGCCACTCGCCGTTTAGCTCGATTGTTTTCTTCTCATTAAGGTCGACATGAGAAAGATCGAGCACCCCTTTTTCGGCGGTTAATTCACCCTCTCCGGATGATTGATTGGCCACAATGAGAAAAACAACGGACAACACGAGAATACTAAAAGCAAGTGAGAATGCAACATAGTGTCCACGTTTTTCACGGTAGCGACTGTTTGCAGTCATCGCGGACGCCACCTCCTCATGCGCAAAACAAAACTATGGTCAAATCGTTTGCTGCGCGATCCCCTTGATATTTGAAAGAACCCAGTCAAATTCAGGTGCGGTGACAATCGAATGGCAATAGCTGCATCGCGCGGATTGTGTCAGGTCAATCGGTGCCCCGCAGTGCGGACAATTGCGGCTCACTTCTTGCTTGCCCTCCACACCCGGCGCAGGGGTCTTAACTCCGACACTGCGAATCATGGTCCATTCATAGGTCATGAATTTCTCTCGTTTCGGATCACCGCTGACCACATTGCCCGTGTTCCGGTCAATGGTATAGTCCGTGATCCTCGTAGTAAGACGGATCAACAGGTTATCGTTTTGTTCATCCTGATAGAACTGTTTTAAGGCCACGCTCATGATCGCGATGCGTTCGATGCGATTGATCTGGCCGCGTGTGATGAGCTCTTGCATCTGACGCCACATCTGATTGTATAGATCGTCTGTTAAGCGAGCCCGCATAGGCTCCCAATCTTGAGTCTCCCAGGCGCGCTGCATCTCAGAATACAAATTCGACACCTTTTCGCGCATCTCCGCTTCGGTGAAAAACGGATCGATTTGGCGGATCTGATCCGCCACGGCCGCCGATTGCGCCGGCGGAATGGTCGCGACGCTAGTCGGTGCGCTACTACTGCCCTTTTTCTTACGGGAGAGGACGAAAAAGAGAATGATGACAATAATGACGACAGGGAAAGGGATTGGAATGCCTCCCCCGCTACTGCCGCCTCCGCTGTAGCTGTAATCGCCGCTACTTGAATCATTCCAACTCGGCGGATCAAAACTATAGTCGTTGTCGCCGCCAAAAAAACCGGCATCCGCTGGGCTGGGATAAAGAAGCGTTGAGGCGCTGGCCGTAGTATTGAACAATGCGACAACACACAGCGCTATCATTAACAAATACAAGAATCGATTCATTCTCTTCATACTTTCCGCCCCCTTTGCCAGTGCCACAATTCTATACTAAAAAAGACACCCCCGCCACGCCGGTATCCGCAAAATCCCGGCGGTGGCAGGGGTGTCTTTGCAAACGAATCCGTATGGATAGCGTTTATGGTTTTAGTGGGCCTCGCTTCTTGTCCCTTTTTTACCGCGATAGAGACGTACCAAGGCCTGCGTCCCCAAGTCTTCATCGCCATCCTCCGCCATATCTTCATACAGCTGCAAAACCGTACGCAACATGGGAAGGACAGTGCCTCGATGGGCCATTTCTTCTTCGACAATATGCATGTCTTTGATGAAATGCTTGATGAAAAAACCCGGGTCATGATCCCCTGAAAGCACACGGGGTGCCATATTCGTGATCTGCCAGCTTCCGGCTGCCCCGGCCCCAATGGCGCGCAGCATGGTCGACGGGTCAAGGCCCGTTTTTTCAGCATAGACGATGGCTTCCGTCATGGCTGCCGTCGCGCCCGCAACCGCAATCTGATTAGCCGATTTCGTATGCTGTCCGCTGCCCGCGGGCCCCATGTAGACAATGTTTTTTCCCATGGCTTTAAAAAGGGGCAAGCAGCGCTCAAAGCTGTCCTCGTCCCCACCCACCATGATGGAGAGCGTACCTTCTTTCGCACCCACGTCTCCGCCGGAGACAGGCGCGTCAAGCAGCTTAAGGCCTACTTTTTCGCCTTGCGCGTACAATTTTTTCGCCAAGGCCGGCGAGGAGGTCGTCATATCGATGACAATCGTGCCGGGACGGGCGGATTCGAAGATGCCGCCTTCACCCAACATCACTTGTTCAACATCCGAGGGGTATCCGACGATGGTAATCACCACATCGGCGTCACGCACCGCATCCGCGATCGATCCCGCGCACACGGCTCCGGTCGCTTCGGCGGTTGCCTCCGCCTTTTCAATTGAGCGGTTGCAGACCGTCACCGGATATCCGTTTTGGCGCAGTCGGGCGACCATGGATTTTCCCATGACGCCTGTCCCGATAAAACCAATGCGTTGATCCGACATCGTGTAATTAAACTCCTCTTTCAGACATGATCAGCTCAATTTGATCGGGGTTAAGGCCGACCATTGCTTCACCCAGATTTTCTGATACATAGGCGAGGCGCTCGGGATCGTCATAATGCTCACAGGCTTCCACGATCGCCTTCGCACGGCGGACGGGGTCACCTGATTTGAAGATGCCCGATCCGACGAAGACACCCTCCGCGCCTAATTGACGCATCAGGGCGGCATCGGCCGGTGTCGCTACACCGCCCGCGGAGAAGTTCGGGACGGGGAGCTTGCCATGCTTGTGAACGTATTGAACAAGATCCACCGGCACCGCAAGATCGCGGGCGCGCACATAGAGTTCATCTTCACGCATGGACACAACTTCCTGAATCTGTGCGTTAATTTTGCGCATATGGCGTACCGCCTGAACGACGTCGCCTGTTCCCGGCTCGCCTTTTGTCCGGATCATCAAGGCGCCTTCAGCCAGACGCCTCAAAGCCTCGTCAAGACCGCGCGCGCCGCATACAAAAGGAACATCGAACTTCGTCTTATCGATGTGATAGACTTCGTCCGCCGGTGTTAACACTTCACTTTCGTCGACAAAGTCAACGCCGATGGCCTGCAATATCTGCGCTTCCACAAAATGGCCGATGCGCACTTTTGCCATCACGGGAATCTTAACCGCCTTCATGATCTCTTTGACCATAGAGGGGTCACTCATTCGGGAGACGCCTCCGGCCGCCCGTATATCAGCGGGAACGCGTTCCAGCCCCATGACGGCGACGGCACCCGCCTCTTCGGCAATCTTTGCCTGTTCGACGTTCACCACGTCCATAATCACGCCGCCTCTCAACTTTTCGGCCAGCGTACGATCAAACTGTTTCATCAGAATCAAGCCTCCATTCGATTTATCAATGAATCCGTTGTTTCATAAAAAGGCCTCCTGTTACGGAGGTTTCGCCGCATTTTCTGTGAGACCTCACAGTATTGAATTCAGTATACGCTGTCAGTCAAGCGAACGCAACAAATTGATTGACAGGGGGAACCATTATCGATACTATGTTATCGATTACAGGAGGTCTTTATGGCACCACGATCTTTTTCCCTCCAAACACTGCAGCGACTGCCTTATTATCTCGATCACCTTCGCAAGCTTGAAACGGAAAATATCTCGTCCACGACGCTAGCGGACGCCTTTGGATTAAACGATGTGCAGGTCCGAAAAGACCTGGCTTCCGTCAGCCGTCAAGCCGGGCAGCCCCGCAAGGGATTCGAACGCAAGACATTGATCCGCGACATTGAAGAAGTCTTAGGCTACGGCCATGTGGACGAAGCGGTCATCGTCGGAGTGGGGCATCTGGGAACGGCACTTTCAAATTACAAGGGATTTTCCAACTACGGTTTAAAGATCGTCGCGGGTTTTGATAAGCGCGTACAAAAAGAAGAACGATTAAACGACATGCCCGTTTTTCCGGTCGAGCAAATGATCCCCATGATCCGCCGTCTGAACACGCGCCTTGGCATCATTACGGTCGGCGCCGAGAGCGCTCAAGAAGTCTGCGACCAACTGGTCGAGGCGGGCGTACTGGCCATTTGGAATTTTGCGCCCGTCATCTTACAAGTCCCTGAACATATCATTGTTCAAAATGAAAACATGGCAAGCGCCCTGGCTGTTTTAAGCCACCACTTAAGAAAATAATGAGGCGCCAGGATGGATCTAAATCAGTTTGAGACCAAGCAGATCAATATCATTGACACCAATCTTGCCAACTGTGTGGACTGCTACCGTTGCGTACGCGCCTGCCCTGTAAAAGCCATTCGGGTCACGGGCGGCCACGCGCGCGTCGTCGCCGAACTATGCATTCAATGCGGCACTTGTGTCCATGAATGCCCTCAGCACGCCAAGATCATTTATCCTTCGCTCGGGGAAGTCAAATCCCTGCTCGCCTCAGGCGCCCGTGTGGTGGCGAGCATCGCGCCTTCTTTCCCCGCGGCCTTTCCCGGCTGGCAAAGCGAGAAAATCGCCTCAGCGCTCCGCCATCTTGGTTTTTTCTACGTCGGTGAAACCGCCGAAGGCGCGGAGGCGGTCGCACAAAAATCCATGGAATATTTAGAAGCAGGCAGTATTTTCACCGCCTGTCCCGCGGTCGTCCGTTACATCGAACAGGAACGCCCGGCTTTCATCGACAAAATGGTCCCCGTGACCTCCCCCATGATCGCGCACGCCAGAATCTTGAGAGCGCGTTTAGGAGAGGATGTTTCCATTGTCTTCATCGGACCCTGCGCCGCAAAAAAACAAGAAATTTTGCGCGCCGAGAACCAAGGTGACGTGCAGGCTGTTTTGACCTTTTCGGAGCTTGCAGAATGGTTCTGTGATGAACAAATCGATCTCCATGACTTTGACGACGGCGTCTTTGATGAGGAAGGCGGTTACGATCTGGCGCGGCTTTTCCCCTTGGAAGGCGGCATGCTCAAAACCTGTGGGATCCCCGCCGACGCCTCCACAGGCGAACTCGTTCACCCCTGCGGCGCTTCTTCCATTGAAGCGCTCTTTAACATGGCCCCTGAGTCCTGGAATTTCCAGGCCGCCGAGCCCCTGTTTTGTGAAGGCGGCTGCATCGGCGGTCCCGGCTTTGCCGATGAGTTAAATCTCTTTCAGCGCAGGGCAGCCGTGCAGGATTATGTTAAGAAACATCAAAAATTATCGGTAAAGAAGCAAGTACATTCCGTGGATCTGTCCGCGCGTTTTGAAAAAAGGCGAAAAACCTTGTCACTCTCCGAAGTCAGTGACGAAGCGATTGAAGAAGTCCTCATCGCGACCGGGAAGGCCGACGAAAGCGAGCGGCTCAACTGTGGCGCCTGCGGCTACCGAAGCTGCCGCGAAAAAGCGGCCGCGGTCGTCTTAGGTCTTGCCGAAGCCTCCATGTGCATCCCTCAGATGCGGCGTTTGGCCGAGCGAAAAATTGACCATATCATTGAGCTGTCCCCTGTGGGCATTGTTGTCTTGGATGAGGATCTTCGCATCCTCAGCATGAACCCCGCGTTCCGCGATATGTTCCTTTGCAATGACTTAGTGATCGGCCGCGAGATCAGCTACCTGGTGAACGCTGAAAGTTACGAGGAATCGGCCTTGGCCGACACGGACGCGATTGAAGCGGTCCGCGCCAAATACGGCAAGCGCTACCATGAGATCGTCTATCGCTCAGAGGATCGGCGCCAATTCATCGGCTTTTACTTGAATCTGTCAAAAATCAAGCTGGACGGCGGACAGATGGAACTCATCCGTGACCAAACCGTCACGCAGGCCAAAGAATTGCTTGAACACCAAATTGAGTTTGCACAAAACATCGCGCGTTATTTGGGTGAGAGCACGGCCGAAAGCGAAGCGCTCGTGAAGCGCATGATCGATCTTTACGAAGAAAAACCATAATCATGTTGCACTATGACAGCTGGATCCGCCAACAAAAAAAGGACGGCCACCACGTCTCAGGTGACCAGATTGTTCATTTTAGCTTCAAAGATTCCTACTACTTTGCCATCTTCGACGGTGTGGGTTCCGGCGTATACGCCAATATCGCGGCGATCGGGAATGCCGGCCGGTGGAGCCGGATGATCCGCGAAGGAATTTCCATCAGCGAAGCTTCTGAAACCATTGCTTCCAGCATGCGCACGAAGGAGGAAGGACGCGCGTTTTATACCGCGTTTTCCGCCCTGATGCTGACGCGCCACGGCAATGCCCTGCTTTACACCTTTGAATCACCCAAAGCCATCTTGCGGCGCGGACGCGCGGCGCAGGTTTTGGAGCCATACTACTACGATGCCCTGGGGACGACCTTGGGTGAAACGCAGTTCGAACTTGAAGAAAACGACACGCTTTTTATTTTCAGCGACGGCATCAGTCAGGCAGGGATGGGACAGATGTACCCTTTAGGATGGCAGGAAAAGGGCGCCGCTTCCTATATCCAGGTGCAAAGCCGCGAACTTGCGGACGCGTTCATCCTCGACCGACTCATTGAGCGCTGCCGTGTGCTGTCAGGCGGTTCACACGCGGATGACACGAGCGCCATCATGATCCGGGCTATCCGGGCAAAGCATTTACATCTCTTTTCGGGCCCCCCTGTGTCGCCCCTGCACGACAAGAAACTGGCCGAGCGTTTTGACAACGCACAAGGGGTTCGTGTGATCTGCGGATCCTCCACAGCGGGCATCATTTCGCGGGAACTCGGCGTGCGTCTTCATTTTCTGTCGGAAGGTGACGGACTCCATTCACCGCCCCAATACAAAATGAATGGCGCGGAGCTTGTCACAGAGGGCGCGCTCGCCTTAAACCAGGCGGCGAACCTGCTTTTAGCGAATACCCAAGAGATCACGGGCGACACGCCGCCGGAACAGCTCACACGTCTCCTTTTAGAGGCGGATGTCATCGACATCTATGAGGGGACGGCACAAAATGAAGCCCACCGAATGCTATTGTTCAAACAGCTCGGCATACGCTCCCGAAAAGAAGCGTTGCGCGTCATCGCGCAGGCCTTAGAACAGATGGGAAAAAGAATTCATTACCACAGCTGTTAAGTGAAAGCTCGTGCTATCATACGGGCATGAACGAAGTCACAGAAAAAATCCTCGTCATCATCAATCCCAACGCAGGGAAATACGGCGCCACAAAGAAAGCCGAACAGCTTTGTAAGGCGCTCAAGGCTTCCGGCGCTTTTGTTCAAAGCCGCGCGACGGAGGGGATCGGTCATGCCCGTGACATCGTATCCCAAGAAGCCTCCCACTACGATCTTGTCGTGGCCTGCGGGGGTGACGGTACCTTCTCTGAAGTCGTTTCAGGCCTCATGCGCCTTGACACACCTCCCGACGTCGGTTTTTTACCCGTCGGCTCCACCTGCGATATCGCGCGCAACTTCCGGCTTCCCTCACATCCTAAAAAGGCCGCCCATCTCATGTTGAAGGGTATCGCCTACCCAATTGACATCGGCCGTGTCACAGGGAGTGTCCCGGAGCTTAGAGACGATCTTCCCCGAGGGGTCGTCCCGGATGAGACAGAACTTCTCCCTGACCATTTCAGCTACGTCACGAGTTTCGGCGCCTTTTCAGAAACTTCTTACGCGACAAGACGCGAGCTTAAAAAATCGCTCGGTCATTTTGCGTACGTGCTGACGGGTCTTCAGTCCGTGCCGCATATCCATCCCGTCGAGACCAAAGTCATCCTTGACGGCGATGACTACTCGGGCGCCTATATCTTTGGCGGCGTACTCAATTCTTACTCGGTCGGAGGCATGGTGAAAATCGACCAAGTCTCTTTCAATGACGGATTATTCGAAGTGTTGCTTGTGAAGCCTCCCAAAAACGTGGGCCAGATCGCCCACCTGCTGTCTTTACTCTTAAGACGTAAAGCAGGGGACGCGATTATCCGGCGACGCGCTAGAGAAGTAATTTTCGAGTTCCCTGACAAGGTTTCTTTCACCATTGATGGCGAATACGGCGGTTCACGTGACCTTTGGCGGATCGAAAATATCGAGCGCGCCATCCGCCTGCGCGTAGCCGAGCCGCCTCAAAAGGCCATCCTCCCTTAAGGAGCTGAACATGACGCTTGATCATTCCGAATATCCGCGGCAGGACGACGGGCTCGGAGAACTCTTGCGCTACGAAAATGTCGCCTGGTTTGAGAACGGTATCGTCCGCATTTTGGACCGGCGTGTCTACCCTACGAAAAAACGTTTCGTCCATTGCGAAACGGTCGATGAGGTCGCCGAGGCGATCGCGGACATGGTCACGCAAAGCGCCGGCCCCTACACGGCGGCGGGCATGGGGATGGCGCTGGCTGCTTGGCAGGTTCAAAACGCAAGCGAAAAAAGACAGGTAGAAGCCTTAGAATATGCCGCCCATCGTCTGTCAACGGCACGCCCCACCACATCCGTGAGGATGCAAAAGATCACGGGCGCGGCGCTTATGAAAGCGAAAGAGCTCCTTCAAAAAGGGGAAAGCGATCTTTCGTCTCATCTTTTCCGACTCGCCTTAGATTCGCTTGAACGACGCTATCGACGCATGTCAAAAGTCGGTCATAACCTCGTGTCTCTTTTTCCGAAAAAGGCCCTTGTCATGACCCATTGCTTCGGTGAAACCATCGTGGGCACCATGATCCGCGCGGCCCAAGAACGGGGCATCGAGATGCAACTCATCTGTCCTGAAACGCGCCCTTACCTACAGGGGGCCCGCCTGACCGCGAGTGTCGCCTCGGATATGGGCATCGATGTTACGGTCATCACGGATAATATGCCGGCCGCTGTTTTTTCAACTCACCCCGTCGATGTATTCACAACGGCCGCGGATGCCATCACGGTCGAAGGTTACGTGGTGAACAAGGTCGGAACGCTCCAGATCGCGATCGCGGCTCAGTATTTTGGCATTCCCTACTATGTCACGGGAATCCCCGACAACATCAAAATTGACGACATCACGATTGAAACGCGCGACCCTCGCCAGGTGCTGGGAATCGGTGGAATCCGCCATACTAAAGATGCCGTCAAGGGTTATTACCCCGCCTTTGATATCACTCCGCCCACGCTCGTCTCAAAAATAGTCAGCGATGGGGGGGTGTTGGATCCCCTAACGCTGTCGAGTTATGATCCCCCCGATGACGCGAGTGGAGACTTTTACAGCGGTTCGTAAATAATAATGAATCATTCTTGACGCAAGCCTAGCTTGTGTTAGCATAATGACGGATATTGATCCGAATAACAGGTAAAGGAGGTATGCTCATGTCTGAACAAAAGATACGTCTGACACAGATGACCCAAGCGGGCGGTTGAGGCGCGAAGATAGGACCGGCGGTTCTTTCCCAGCTTCTTTCAGGATTACCCCGCGTGTCGGACGAGCGCCTCCTCATCGGTTATGATTCCGATGACGATGCCTGTGTGTACCTCGCTTCGGAAGATGTTGCCATCATTCAAACGATTGACTTCTTCCCTCCGGTGGTGGATGACCCTTACGACTACGGCTGCATCGCAGCGGCCAACGCCCTAAGTGATGTCTACGCCATGGGGGCCACACCGAAAACCGCGCTGAATCTGCTTTGCTTTTCCAGCTGTCTCGACTTGGATGTCGTGCGGAAAATTCTGGAAGGAGGCGCCGATAAATGCCTTGAGGCAGGTGCCAGCATCGCGGGCGGCCACAGTATCGAAGACGAGGAACCCAAATACGGACTTTCCGTCATGGGTTTATGCCATCCAGATAAGATACGGCGCAATGATACACCGAGAATAGGTGATCTCCTCGTACTGACGAAACCACTGGGCACAGGCGCACTCTCTACGGGCTTGAAGGCTGAGCTGATCCGAGAGGAGTCGATCAAAAAACTAGTCGACACCATGGCAAAGCTCAACAAATATGCCTTTGAAGCCTCGATCGGCCTCGACGTATCGGCTTCCACCGATGTCACAGGCTTTGGCCTTCTGGGTCACGCCAGGGAGATGGCGGGAAAAGAGAATCGGGTGACCATCCTGATCGACAGCGAAAAGCTTCCGCTTTTGCCTGAAGCGCTCGAGATGGCCCAAGACGGCATGCTGCCCGGCGGCTGTTATCGTAACCGCGGCTTTGTCGGTGATCGAGTCCAATTCGATGAAGGGGTACCCTTGGCTTTGAGTGATCTGATGTTTGATCCTCAGACCTCCGGCGGATTGCTCTTAGCAATGCCCGAAAAAGACGCTACGACCTACCTTTCGACCATGCATGAGCAAGGTGAAGGAGCCTGGGTGATAGGGCGCGTCAAAGCCTTCGAAGGGGTCGCGATCAAAGTCCACTAATCCGCTTTACCCTACGGTCCATTCCAACGACTCAACCTTGAACAAGTCGGCTGTTGTACAGCCGGGCAATGCTCGAGCGCGCTTTGCGACTCGATTATGGATTAATAATTTAGGAGAATTTGAATGAAAAAATTAACAAAACTCGCGGTGCTCTTGACAGGAGCCGCGATCGGATTTGCCGCGATCCTCTTAGTGATCACCGGCAACCCCGCCAACATGGGTATTTGTATCGCGTGCTTTATCCGCGACACGGCAGGGGCGTTGAAGCTTCACACCGCAGCGCCCGTTCAGTATGTACGCCCTGAGATCATCGGCCTTATTTTGGGCTCTTTTGCCATCTCGCTTGCGACCAAAGAATTCCGCGCCAGAGGCGGCTCCTCGCCCTTGACCCGTTTCGTCCTCGGAGCGCTCGTCATGATCGGCGCGCTCGTTTTCTTGGGTTGCCCGCTCCGCATGGTCCTTCGTATGGCGGCAGGCGACCTGAACGCATGGATCGGCCTTGTCGGATTTGTCCTCGGTATTTATATCGGGACACTGTTTTTACGCCGCGGCTTTTCACTTGGCCGCACACATAAGCTGAACAATTTTGAAGGCGCCTTTATGCCCGGCCTGCAGGTAGTACTGTTCATCATGCTGGCGGTTTCTTCCCCCCTTCTCGCCTACTCAGAGGCGGGACCGGGGTCCATGCGCGCCCCCATCTGGATCGCGCTCGGACTCGCCTTTGTCTTGGGCATCTTCGCTCAGCGCTCACGCATCTGCCAGGCGGGCGGTATCCGCGACGTCTTCATGATCCGCGACCTGCACCTTTTCTGGGGCAATATCGGCATCCTCGTCGTCGCCTTTGTGTTTAACATCGCGACCAACCGTTTCAACCTCGGCCTTTACCACCAACCTGTCGCCCACAGCCAGTGGATCTGGAACGTTCTGGGCCTCATGGTCGTCGGCTTTGGTTCAGTCCTTTTGGGCGGCTGCCCCATGCGCCAGCTCGTCCTCACCGGCACAGGCAATGTTGACTCAGCCATCACCGTTCTGGGACTCTTGGTGGGTGCCGCGGTCAGCCACAACTTCGGACTTGCCTCATCGGGCGACGTCTATGAAGAGGGCACCAGCATTGTGGTAGGAGGCGGCGCCACACCGGGCGGCCGTATCGCGGTCATCGTGGCCCTGGCCCTGATGATTCTGATCGGGTTTTTCTACTCGAAAAAGCCCAAAGCTAAAGTCAGCCAATAAGACATACCGATAAGATTGAAAGGAACTAAAAATGAAAGTAATTGACGCCAAAGGCTTATCCTGTCCCGAACCCGTGCTTCTTGCAAAAAAGGGAGTCGCCGAAGGAGAATACCCTTTCCAAATCTTGGTGGACGATGAGACGCCGAGAGAAAATATCCTGCGCTTTGCGAAAAATAACGACCATCACGCAAGTCTGGTCGAAAAAGACGACCACTACGTGATCGAATTCATACGATAATATGTCACAGATTGCGACATTTCATTCCCATTACGGGGCGATCTCCTTCCTCCGGCGCCTGGAGGCGCTGGGGGACGAGGAGGCCCGCATGGTCCCCGCCCCCCGCAAGCTGTCCGTTTCCTGCGGCTCCGCGGTGCGGTTTTCGTTACCCTTTGACGAGGCGATCATGACCGACGATGACACGGAACGCGTGTTTAAAGAAGAAGACAACGACTATATCCTTATTTTTGACAATGAATAGATGGCATCACATCGATTTGGCGTTCTTTTGATAAGATGTGAGTGTGATATTTCAAATAGTGAGAGGTAGGCTTCATGACGACGATTGACAGCGTGCGACAGCTTCCGAAAGTAGACGAACTCTTAAGGGAGCCGCGACTGGAAAATGCCCTCCGATTAATGGGGCATGTGCCCGTACGCGAAGCGATTCGCACGACGCTCGATAAGGCCCGTGAAAGCCTGCTTGCGGGTCATTCCGATGAACCGATCACAGAAGAATCCATTATTTTTTCCATATTGAAACAACTCGATCAAGAGACAAAAACGAAGATTCGGAAAGTCATTAATGCGACCGGGGCCATTTTGCATACCAATTTGGGACGTGCCCCGCTGGCCGAACAGGCCTTAGACGCGGTCATGGACAGTAGCCGCGGCTATTCATCGCTGGAATATGATCTTGAACACGGCCGCCGCGGACAGCGCGGCGCATCGACCGAGGAACTGCTCTGTCGGCTTTTCAATGCGGAAGCGGCCACCGTCGTCAACAACAACGCGGCGGCGGTCATGTTAGCGCTCTCATCCATTTGCCGCGGACGTGAAGTTATTGTCTCGCGCGGCGAACTGGTCGAAATCGGAGGCAAATTTCGCGTCCCGGAGATCATGGAAGAAAGCGGTGCGAAACTGCGTGAAGTCGGCACCACCAACAGGACGCGCATTTCTGATTACGAGGGAGCGGTGAATGAATCCACCGCGGCATTTTTGAAAGTGCATCGCAGCAATTTTCGCATGAGTGGCTTCGTGGAAGAAGTCGATGAATGCGATTTGGCCGCGCTTGCACACCAACACGCGATTCCACTCATTTACGATCTGGGAAGCGGGTGCATCTCCCAAGATCTGGCAAAGCTTCTGCCGGAAGAACCGACGGTCTCGCAGGCTGTCGCCTGTGGCGCGGAGGTGATTTGTTTTTCCGGTGATAAACTTTTGGGCGGCCCCCAGGCGGGCATCATCATCGGGAAAAAGGAATACGTTGAGCGCTGCCAGGCCCATCCGCTCATGCGCGCGTTTCGCTGTGACAAGATGACCCTCTCAGCGCTCCAGGCGACACTGACCCTTTACCTTGACCCTGAAATGGCCCGTCAACATATTCCGCTTTTGCAGATGGCGCTTGTGGATACGGACGCGCTCTTTAGACGTAGCGAACAGGTGAAAGAAATTTTAAACGCCCGGGGTATCAAAGCAACGGTCACGCCAAGCAACATGATCATGGGCGGCGGCTCCGCGCCTGAAGTTCGTATCCCTTCATGGGCCTTAACCCTTGTTCCCGAAAACGGCAGTTCTTCGACCCTGCAATCAATTGAGTCGGCGCTTCGCGCCTATGATCCGCCGATCATTTGCCGCACGGTAAACAACTCACTGCTGTTTGACCTTCGCACGGTGTCAGAGGGGGAAGAACAGATCTTAATCGAGGCACTTTGTGCCATCTTAGGAGAAGGAGATAAACGCTTGTGAGCCACGTCATCATTGGCACCGCGGGACACGTCGATCACGGGAAATCCTCGCTTATCGTCGCCCTGACCGAGCGCGACCCCGATCGCTTAAGTGAAGAAAAAGAGCGAGGGATCACAATCGAGCTCGGCTTCACCTGGCTTGACCTCCCCGACGGTACCCGTACCGGCATCATCGACGTACCGGGGCACGAACGTTTTGTTAGCAATATGCTCGCGGGCGCGGGCGGCATTGACTTAGCGCTCCTTGTCGTCGCGGCGGACGAAGGCGTCATGCCGCAGACGCGTGAGCATTTAGGGATCCTGTCACTTCTCGGCATCCCCAGAGGTGTCATCGCGATCACCAAATGCGACCTGGCCGATGAGGATTTCATTGAACTCGTGGAGGAGGATGTCCGCGACCATGTGAAGAACACCTTCCTTGAAAACGCCCCGATCATCCGCACTTCAAGCGCGACGGGCGAAGGCATTCGGCATCTTAAGGATGTATTATTCTCCGAAATTGCCCGTGTGGACTCCAACAAAAACCATCTACCCTTCCGCCTGCCTGTTGACCGGGTCTTCTCCATGGGAGGATTTGGCACAGTTGTGACCGGCACCCTAATCGAGGGCACGGTCCGGACGGGGGAACAGGTGGAGGTGTATCCCGGGCAAAAGAAAGCCCGCGTGCGCGGCATCCAGGTCCATGAGACGGCGGTCGATGTCGCGAGCCACGGCCAGCGTGTCGCGCTGAATCTTGCGGGACTGCACAAAGACGATCTTGATCGCGGCGATACGCTCGCGCCTGAGGGAAGCCTTCTGGGTACCAATCTTTTAGATGTCAGCGTTTCCGCCTTGCCGGACACGCGCTTTTCGATCAGTCACAATATGCGCGTCCACCTTTTCCACGGCGCCCGTGAGGTCTTAGCGCGCGTCGTCCTCTTAGACAAAGATATCCTTGAGGCGGGCGACACCGCTTTCGCGCAGTTGCGCACAGAGGAAGAAGTTTTCACAAAATACGGGGACCGTTTTGTCATCCGTTTTTATTCGCCCTTAGAAACCATCGGCGGCGGCATCATTGTCGATCCGCTCCCTTCTAAGCGTAAGCGCTTCCGGGATACGAATGCGGAAGACTTCACCCGGATGGGTGGAGATGATCTGTCCCTTCGCCTTGCCCTGGCCATTGAACACGGCAGCGAAAAACTGGACCCTTTGACGGTTGCTTATTACCGTGCGGGCATTCAAAGAGAACAGTCAAAAGCCTTACTCGATGAACTTGTATCCCGCGGGCTCGTCATCGTGTTAAACGAGCGCGTCGCCATCGGGACGAAAGAGCTTGCGTCTTTAAGCGCAAAAGCCGTTGCCGTCCTTGAGCGCTTCCACGAAGCAGAGCCTTTAGAACAGGGAATGCGACGTGAGGAACTTCGAACACGTCTTTTGCCGCGCGCCAACCTGCAGCTGTCCGACCTTGTAATCGATCGCTTAAAAGAGCGCCAAGTGATTGACGTCCATGAAGGATTAGTCGCCCGACACGGCTTTTCGGTGACACTCACCGACGGGCAAGAAGACACGCTCAAAGCATTAGAGCAGGCGTTTATCAAGGCGGGTTATCTGCCTCCCACGCCTGAAGAGATCCGACTTGAGACAGGCGGGAAAATCAACAGCGATCAGTATTTATCGCTCCTCATCAACCGCGGGGTGCTGATCCGCCTCACCCCTCAGATCCTGATGCACCGCGACCATGTCGATGAAGCCTGGCGGATCGTCCGTGAGGCCATCGACACAAACGGCAGCATTACCTTAGCGGAGTTCCGCGATCACCTGGATGCCTCGCGCAAGTTTGCCATCGCTATTTTGGAATATTTCGATAAATTAAAGCGCACGCGCCTTGTGGACGACGCGCGCCAATTCTATCCACAAAAAGAAGGGTAAGGACATGTCTTCCAAAAATGTCCGACTCGTCTATGCATTAGACCAGGACGCTGTCATTGATCACGTCTTCGATGAACTTTCCAAACATCATGCGCGCTGGCCCGATGACCGCGCCTTTGTGGTGGTCCCCGAATATTTAAAAGCCGATATGGAGCGCCGCTACATCACAGGCCAGAAATCACAGGGCCTCATGATGGCGGAGGTGCTGTCCTTTAACCGACTGGCGACCCGATTATTCACAGAAGCCGGACAACTGGCGTTGCCCTCTATTTCGCTTGCGGGTAAAGCCGTCCTGACACAAAGAGCGCTCTTGGATGAACAACTCCCCTTCCAACAATTTCACCGCTTAGCGGGGCGCCCGGGCTATGCTTTAGAATTGGTCAATATCCTAGGTGACTTCACGCGTTACCGTATCTCAACGGATGAACTGCGCCACAGCGGTACGTCAGAAGATACGTACCTCCATGAGGCCACGCGCCATAAGTTCTCCGATTTTGCCATCTTAAAGGAGACCCTGGATCAAAGCCTCGTTGAAAAAGGGCTTACTGACCCCGATACGGCACTTTCAAGACTTGCTTATTTATTACAAGAAACACCGCTCGATGAGCGACTCCATTTCCTTCGGCGCTGTCATATCTGGGTCATCGGATTTGGAAACAACCGTGAATTGACATCCCAGGAACTCTCAGTCATTCATGCGCTATCTGAACAAGTGTCAGAGATGACCGTCGCTCTCTCCGCTGACTCCCTCAATCCGGAAGGTGATCCTGCCTGGCAGCACGGACGCGAGACTTTGCGAAGTCTGGTCCGTATGTTCCCGGAAGCCGTGCCGGAATCCCTTGAGGGGCCTTTTCAAACGCGCAAACCTGAGGTGAGGTTCATAAGAGCAGTGGATCGCCGGGAGGAAGCGCGATATGCCGCGGGCGAAATAAGACGACTGCTCCTTTCGGGCACTGTGCGCCGCCGGGAGATCGGCATTGCGCTTTGTGAAACGGACAAAACTATGGCTTATCTTGAGCCCGCTTTGTCTGAATATGGTATCGCGGCCGCGATTGATTCAAAACGCCCTCTTCAAAACACGTCCTTCATACGGATGCTCAGTGCTTTCCTCCTGCTTTGTGAATACGAATTTTCATTTGAGGACTTGATCGACTATTTGAAAAGCGGGCTTGTGCCCCTCTCTTTGTCATCTGTGGATCTTTTTGAAAACACCGCCTTGGCGCTCGGCTGGAAACGTGCTCGGCAATTTCGAAAGTTGGCTGAAGATGAGCTAATAATCAATGACGCCATGGCGCGCTACCTCGACCCCACTTCCGAAAGAGGGGCGGTCATCCGGGAGGTGTTCGCCTATATCCGAACGCTTTTGGAACTCACCGCCGCCATGCGCCAACTGCGAAGCGGGCGCGAAAAATGCCGATTCTTGCTTAACTTTTTATACGACGAAATGGAAGTGCCGGTCACCCGACAAAGAGACCGGCTGCTTTTGGAGGAACGCGAAGAAAACGCAAGACTGCTTGTGTCAAGCTGGAACGCGGTCGTCGATTTTCTCACAGAATCGGAAAATCTTTTGAGCGATATCCGGATCTCGCAGGCGCACTTTGGAAAACTCCTGAGCGCGGGCATCGAAGGACTGTCTTTGCCCTTCATCCCCTCCGGGGTGGACCGCGTGCGCGTCGGCCCCTTAAACGAAATGGTCCACACGCCCTGCAAAATACTGATGATCCTCGGCATGACGGATGAAGACTTCCCGCCGAAGATGAGCCGCGAAGGCTTTTTGCTCGACAAGGAACGTGCCTTGTTGTCAGAGGAAGTGAATAAGCCTTTCCCGAGCCGCAAAAGAGATCATCCTGCGACCCAGGCATGGCTTGTCAA
>DIRK01000029.1:23550-39149 GCA_002427535.1 Mageeibacillus sp. UBA5438
GGGGAGGACAGTTCACGCATCTACGATGAGGAATTGAGAAAGTATGAAGCCAAAGAGACGCTCTTAACCGACTATGGAAAAAATCCGGACCCCAGATGGTACGCGGCGACGGTTGCCTTTCGTATGCTCCGATGGAACAAAGAAGCGCCCCTTGAGTGGAAGGAATCAATTCGAACACTGTTAAAAGAACTCCCTGAGACGGCAAGAAATGCCGATGAGGTCGCGGATGAGTTTTCCCTACCCTCTCCCCTTGTCATGTCGGTCATGGAGGAACAGGACAGTGTCAGTGTGTCCATGCTCCAGCAGTACAACGAATGTCCCTTTCGGTTTTTTACCCAATATCTGCTCAATACGAAAGAGCGCCTCGTCGCAGATGACATGCCCAATCTCCAGGGGACGATGTTGCACCGCCTTTTAGAATTGTCGGTCAGCGATTTGGTCAGCCGATTGGAGGCCGCTAGGGATAGACAAGAACGACAGGCGATCGCGCAGCAATGGGAGGCCCGGCTATCGCTTGATTTCATGCGTCCTTTCTACCAGAAGGCGACTGAAGATGCCCGGCTTCTGCTTTACGGATTTCCTGATTTTGCGGGCGGCGTGGGCGAACGGCTCATGACGCGCGCGTCCGATACGCTTGCAATGTTGGCGCGATTCGATCTGCAAAATGATTATCTTCCGCGCTGGCTTGAATGGTACTTCCCACACAGTTCACTTGAACCTTACCTTTTAGAAGCAAAAGGTCATCCCTTTACTTGCCGCGGTCTCATTGACCGCGCGGACGAAAGCCCGGGGGGCGTGGTCCGCCTGATCGATTACAAACGCTCGCCCAAAGATTTTTCGTGGCTTGATCTTTTCGACGGCACGGATCTTCAGATGCCGCTTTATAAGCGCGCTTTTGAGACGGCCTATCCGGATCGATCGGTTGAAACATTGCTTTACGCGGGCTGGAAAACGGAGCATCGGTACAACCTCGCGGCCTACGGGATCGGGGGCTTTGATCGAAAATTTGAGGCGATTAAGTCTTTGGAACGGCAAAATAAAATGTGGGAAGAAGGTGCCGCCGATCACGCGGCCAATTTTGCGGAGCATAAGGCCCAGGAAACGTTAGAGGCGATCCTTTCTGGCGATTTCGCCGCAAAACCCGTCATTCGGGGAACGTCCAGCAATCCTTGCAAATACTGTCCCTGGCACAGCGCCTGCGGTTTTGACCACCGCCTCCCAAGAAGCCGGCCGCTTGCGGACGGGAGGGCTGAAAAAGAGATGGCGCGAAAAAATATCCTTGATTTTGATCAGGGTGATGTCGGCGATAGCCAGGGCAGTTCTTCCATATAGCGGATATAGGGCTCGTTGATTTCGGCCCATTTCTCATCCGTCAAAAGATCCCTGTAGTAATCAGAATCAATCACGACGCGCGCGGTATCATAGCGTAGCTTCACCTCGCGGTTAATGCGATCGACGTACGCCTCCTGATCCTCCAACTCACGCCCCGGATGAGGGGTAAATGTAGCGGTTAAGGCGTTGTAGCGCCCCTCCTCGGTGATCCAGCTTCGCCCTAAGAAGATGGCGATGGCTTCGGAGTCTGAGAAGATGTCGCGTCCTGAAAAGAATCTTGAATCGTAAGGCACGCCCATGTAGTTATAGATGGTCGGCAAAAGATCGAGGCTGGTCGCGTATTTGTCGACCACCTCCGGCTCAATGCCGTCATGGTAGAAAAGCGCGCAGCTTTCGTAAATATCAAATTCTTTATCAAGCTTCTTACCGGCCAATGCCTCATAGCTTGAATGTTCTTCCAAAGCGTAGGGGTAGTGATCCGGGTTGATGACAATTAAGGTGCGCTCCGCGATGCCCGCGTCTCTGAGTTGTTTTAATAAGCTTGTCATCGCCAGCTCAAGTTCATAGTTCGCCGCCAGATAAGCGATCCCCTCGTGCGGGAGATCAAGATGCGAAAAGGTATCCCAGTGCTTGGTGGACATCGCGTTACCGTTTTTCGTCCAGTTGGCGTGTCCGCTGACGGTCAGGTAGTACACATGGAAGGGCTCTTGGTTGACGAACTCAAAGGCCGTCTTTTCAATCATTTCAAGGTCGGATTCAGGCCAGGTCGGAACGACACTGAGGCCGTGCCCTAAACCGCGGTAGTCGTAGCCCAGATTCGGATGCGACAGATCACGGGAATAATAGTTCCAGGTGTGGTTATGCCAGGCGTATGTCGTGTAGCCCAGCCGCCTGAACATATTGCCCGGCACCATGGCCATGTCATTTTTATGGGCTTCCTTCAAAGTCCACACCCCTTGTTTGGGGATCATGCCGCACAGACCGGCATACTCGCCGTCGAGCGTGGAGACTGTCCAGACCGGCACATAGAAGTTCTCAAAGTGAACGCCCTCGTGGTACATCATCCAGAGAGTGGGGGTCAATTCTTCATCGATGCAATACTTTGAAAAGCTCTCCGCCGTGACAAAAATCAGATTAAATCCTTCACCACGCCCCGTATGGTCGTTCGTGTAGCTGGGCTGGGTCCTTGAAAATACGAGATCGAGGTAGGATACAAGATCTGCTCTTGATTTCCCCATGAGCACCGGCAGACTGCCGTCATCGACCCCGTCATTCAACAGCCTTGCCTCAAAGTCAATCGGGAGAATGTTCGGATAGCGGATCACCGGGGGTGGGGCTTCGCTCTCAGTCGGGTCAGAGGAGGGATCCGAAATCGTCGGCTTAATCGGCTTGGGCGGATCGATCGGATCGGGGAGCAGATCGTCTTGGATGATCGCGCTTCTCGGGTAGATCAAGTGACTGATGTCCACTCCCATGGCCGTCAATAGGCCAAATTGGTTCGTGCCGGTAAGAATCTCATTTTCCAAAAAATAATGTTCCCAGGGGCTGTTAAAGGAACGGTTGAACGCCATGATGCCGACGGTGCTGCCAAAGAGCAGGAACATGATCATTCCCGCGGTTAACCAGACGCGCCAGCCCTTCATTATCTTTTGGTACATCGCGCTGATTTTTTCTTTTAGATACACGCGCCACACGATGAGGGGGATGAAAAACAATATAATCCACGGAAGATTTCGAAGTACCTTGAAAATAATGTCTTCCAAAAACTGCAAAATCTGGCCGCCTTCACCGACCGAGTAAAACACGAAGAAGGTCCGGAAAAACTTATAGTAAATAAGCTGCGAGGCGTAAATAACAGGTAACAGAACAAGTAGGAAAAAGATTGCGCGCGACTTGAAGCGCGCGGGTAAAATGCTGATCACGGCCGCAAAAAATACGGAGCGGATGAGGCAAAACAAACTTAAGTAGAACAACCCGACGGTCAGGAATTGGCCGTCGACATTCAATCGCAAAATGACTTCATAGATCAATTGCGCGGCAAAAAACAACAAGGTCAGTCGGACCGGAAAGCGCGCCTCAAGTTGAGACCACTTATTATCTTCCGGGAGCTCAACCGCTTCAATTATGTCGTCCTCTTTGACAAAACGGGATCGGTCGATTAACGGGGCGCGAAAATGGCGTTCGTTTGAATTGATGTCGATGTCGTCAAGTTCATCATTGTGCGAATTCATCCATGGGCCTCCCTGTATTTCGCTTACGCTACGACTGATAATGATAGCACAGCATGAGGTTTTCGATCACTCTTGATAAGCCACATTTGGGGGGACCGCGGCTTCTACGATCAGGTTGCTGCCGGATCCGTATTGGTGTTTCAGGGTCGAAATTACGTCGAGTTCAACATCGCTGTGAAGTTTCAAATTGATGTCATAATAATCTGTAATGTCCGCGCGGTCATACATGATTCGATCGATGACGTACACAAGATAGAGTGTAGAGGAAAGCGTTTCTCCCTCCTCATAAGATGACTGGTAAGGCGTGGCTTCAACACAGGTCCCCTCGACAGAAACTTCGTAAATGATCGCGATGAAATTATCTGCCCGGTCTGTTTGATCGTAGCCGTAGTAGATGCGCTTCACCCCAAAACGGTCGCGGTAATCCCAGCGGCTCACCGGCTCGCCCGCCCGATAGTCTCGATTCCAGTAGTTACTTACAAGCCTCAAGTGGATATCTTGCTCAATCCATGTTTCGATTTTCTCAAACAAGGGGACAAGGTCAATATCGTCGAGGTTTCGGGGATATTCTTTCAAGCCCGTGGCCTCATATTCTTTTTCCAAAGTCACAGGCTTCAACCCACGCGTTGAGAACCATTGTTCGTCAATCTGCGCCTGAACCGTGAGCTTGTCGCCGTTCGCCAGTCCGTTTTCAGGGAAGGCAAAAAACTGTAAGGGTGCCCGATCCATGCTTCCTGCTTCGACCCAGTCAGAGGGCAGTCGTGTGGTGTCAAAAGACACGCTCCCCTGGTCACTGATGCCGTCAAAGATAAGGACAAGGTCGCTGAATAAATCGACCGAGGCCATGGGCGCCAGCCCCTGCACCTCAAAAGACAGCGAAGTCTCGCGCGCGATCTTGCCGTGAGATGTCAGTACGGTGTTGTTGGGCACCACTTTTAATGCCACGCGATCACCGTTTGTAAGATTTGTTTTATCGCCCTGAAAGATGAAGTTAAAAGCGTAGGAGAAGGCTTCCACCTCGCCGTCGAGTTCGAGTGTTGCCGTGCCCAGTCCGTCATACCCCTCAAAGAGTAGCTTGACATTATTTTTCACATCAATGGCCAAGGCATCTGTCAGACCCTCCACCAGGTATTTAAACTGGGTGTTTCGAAATTTGATACCGGCGTCTTTGGCAAGTTGTTCGTCGTAGCTGGCACGGATGTTGATTTCATCGCCGTTTTTCAGATCGACCATCTTCTCCGCTGTGAAAATGATAGAATTTAAAGCCGCCTCACGTTTAAACAAGCGCTCTAAACCCTTTTCGTCATTGTCCTTCAATTCGGACATTGCCTCTTCGATGAGGGTCAGAATCGCTTGTTCGTCGGTTTTAACAGCGATCGAAGCAAAGCCGTCCGCGCCTGTAAGTTCAATGGACGCCAGAGACTGCGCGTCAATGGAACGTGATCCGCAGGCCACAAGCGTCACTAGCAATAATAAAGACGTTAAGATTAATCCAATAGTTCGTTTCACAAACGATCCTCCACCCATACTCCACCGCGATGGGGTTCTACCATTGTCCGCCATTTCCTTTTATCTTTCAAGGAGAGCTCATGTATGTGCTGCCATTTTGGTAGTATGAGCCTATGGCAACATCCTACCTGACACTCGATCAATTGCTCGCGGTACAATTCGACCGCCCCACGAACCTGCTCCTGTCCGCCGCGGCCGGTTCAGGCAAGACCACAACGCTGACAGAGCGCATTGTCGACCGGATGCTGAAAGGAGCGGTACTCCCTTCCGAACTGCTTGTCATTACCTTTACCGAGCTTGCGGCCAAAGATTTGAAAGTCAAAATTGAACGCCGCCTTCATGAGGCACGTGACAGGGCCGGTTCAAAAGAAGAGAAGCTTTTCTCAGACCGCCTGTTAAATGAACTCAGCCTCGCGCAAATTTCAACCATCCACGCTTTTTGCCAACAGATCCTAAACGCCTACCTGCCCGAATTCGCGGATGAAGAGGGAAAAGCCTTGCTCGAACCGGGCTTCCGCGTGATGGATGATGAGGAAGAACAAAAGCTTCGAGATGATTCGCTCGACACCGTCTTGCGCACGCTTTATCGCCGGATCAGTGAGCCTGAATTCTTTGAACCCTTCATCCTGGCAGGCGAAAAGCGGAGTTGTGACGACTGGCTTCTTGATTTTCAGACGGTGGCGCGCGCTTATTCACCTGACTTGGATGACAAAGTATTTCGAGAAGCCATCCTTGACATGCTCGAGTTATTGCGAAATCTCCCGCGCTACGAAGAACAGGCCGCCACTTCATTAGAAACGCTGTTCCATCGGGCGCAACACTTCCCCTCCCCGGACGATCGGGCGGTCTCTTATTGGTGGGATCTTTATGAGGAAAGCCTTGACAGCGCAAGGCGCTCCCTACGGGAGATGAATGACGATCCCTTCCTTAACGATGTCCTCAGAACTTCAAAGCTTAAAACGGAGCTGCAGCTCGCCCAGGCGGTTGAGACGGCAAGTGACGTGGTGGAAGCGCTCACCGGGTTATCCGGCCGCGACGCCGAGCATTGGGATGCTGTCCATGCGGTAGGACAAGCGATCGATGACATTCGCCTGCCCGCTTTTTCGGGCGGCGAGAATCTCTCCGAGAAAAACGAAGAAAAAAACAGATGGATTGAACAGTACCGCCAAACGATCCTGCCTCTTTTGGCCCTTCTTTCAGATCGGATAAAACGAACAGGTCGCGACGCGGACGTCGTCGTCAACCATCCCCCCGTATTTTCCGCGTCCGCTTCACAAATACGACAGGCGCTCATCCGCACCTGCCAACCGGTCGCGCGATTCATGGAAATCGTCCTCTTGACGGATCAGGAATTTAAAAAACGTCGCTTCCAACGCAATGCCATACAGTTCAGTGACATGGAACACAGCGCCTTGAAGTTATTGAACGACCCTCATATCCAACAGGATTACCGTTCGCGTTTCAAGGAGGTCTATGTCGATGAATACCAGGATACGAGCAGTATCCAGGACGCGATCATTGAAAAAGTAAGTGACCGGAACCGACTCGCGGTGGGGGACATCAAGCAGAGTATTTATCGTTTCCGCTACGCGAATCCACAGCTATTTTCCCATCACGAAAAACATTCGCGGACCATCACGGCGGGCGAAGATATTCCTCCACTTCAACCGGGCGAATTGGGTTATTTGGCGCTTCTCAATCGCTGTTTTCGCACGCGCCCGAAAATCATTGATTTTATCAACGATTTTTTCAATTCTTTTCTGACTGAAGCGTCAGGTGAAATTGAATACGATGAAACGCAACAGCTGATTGCCGATGACAATAAATGGAAAAAGATTGAAGAGACCGAAACCCCCGGGAAAAACAGGACTCCCGCTGTCGAAACGGTGCTTCATGTGGCCACCTCTGTGGCGAATCAATATTTGCCGGAAGACGACGAAGCGATCGATGAGGACCTGGTGGCCATTAGTCCCTTGAGGCCCGCGGCCCGAGAAGCCTTTATGGCGGTCGACATCATCCGGGAACTGACCGTCAAGGGGGTCAAACACGAGCAGATCGCCATCCTTTTACCCACGAACGACGACTGCCGCCAGTACGAGGAGATCCTGGCGCTTTCGGGCATCCCCGTGACCACACGATCGGGGCGAAGTTTTGCCGACAGTTTTGTGTTTTCGCAGGCAGAAGCCCTTTTGTCACTCCTCGATAATCCCAGACAGGATATCCCCCTCTTGTCCATGCTCATCGGCCCTTTTAGTCCCGAAATCTGGACAGCCAAAGAGTTGATGGAAGCCGCAAGGACGCCGATCGCTCTTCCTTCTGACAAGAAAAAGGCTTACGACATTCATTTTCACGATCGCTTTTTTACGCTTTGCGAATCAGGCGAAGGCGCACTTTCTGACAAGGCACGCGGTTTCATCGACGTAATCGAACGATGGCGATTTTTATCCCATGAACTCGATCCGAAGGAACTGCTGGAACTCATCTTCTATGAGACAGACTATGCCTATTACCTGGCCCAGTCGAAGTTCGGCGAAAGCTATCTGTCCGAGCTTGACCGCCTGCTCGACTGCCTGTCAGCGCCTGAACGTTTCGGTCAAACGGGGATTCGCACCGCATTATCAACCCTTCAACATTGTGAGGAGAACCAAAGGGCGCCCTCCGACACGGCCTTGTTGCCCCGGGCGGTCCGCGTCCTCACCCGTCATCGCAGTAAAGGCCTGGAGTGGGACTATGTCATCTTGGGACAACTGGATGCCGCGTGGAAATTACTCGACCAACGACCCATCATCTATTACACCGAGGCCGAGGGACTGACAAGCGCGACGATTGAAGAACAAGGGATGGCGGTGATGAATAACCCCCTGCATCAGGCGACCCTGTTAGCGGAGGAGCGGCGCGCCCGCGCTGAATCCTGGCGCCTTTTGTATGTCGCCATGACACGCGCCATTCACGGCCTTTACCTGTTGTTATCGACCGACCGGCCAACCTTGGGTGACAGCAGTCGCTACCAGACCCTTTTGAAAAATATCGAGCGCCATACCGGGGGACTTGGCTACGATGAACGAAAAAAACGTGCGATCATCCCTCCCATCCTATCGGCTTCCACCAAGAGTGACGCGGATTTGCTTTTGATGTACCTGGCCGCCCGCTACCCGGATACCGCAGAACAGCTGCTATCCTTCGAATCGGGCCGCATAGCCCTTCATCCTTTCGAATCGATTGTGGTCACCGACTGGCATGACATCGTTCGTAAAACGCTCATTCAAGGGGAAGCGTCTATCGATGAAAATCAAGAAGAGGCTATTCCTTTTGACAGGGAAGCGATCGAAGAGACGGCTTTAGAATTACTTACAAAACCGATCCCCCGCCCTGAGGCGGCGATCACACCGTCCAAAATTACTGTCACCGAGATGCAGCGCATGGGGCTTGAGACTACTATCGGTCTTTATGAAGAAACCACCGCTGAATCCGTTCATACCGTCGACCCTGAAGACGGCACCCGGGTGATTCGGGCCGAGATGCCGCTCACCATGCGCACACGTGAAAAAGCACCCGCGGATAGGGGGCCGTCATTTGGGACAACCATGCACAGCGTTTTTCGCTTCCTCGACCTCGAAAAGCTCTGTCTGGGGGATCCCGAGGAAGGCGCGCGTGAATACCTTGCTCAATTGGCAAAGATGTGTGAAAGCCATACACTCACTAAAGAAGAAGAAAAAGCGGCCTCCTCCCTGGCGTCCCAGGCGGTGCGTTGGGCAAGAAGTCCCTTGGCAAGGCGCGTCATGAAAGTCGAGCAGGAAACGAAAAAACTCTACCGTGAGATGCCCTTTACCTTAGCCGTCCCCTCTAATCGCTTCTCTTCGGCTTTCCCCCAAGACGAGACAAGCCTGGTTCAGGGGATGATCGATCTTTGGTTTGTGGAAGAAGACGGGCAGGCGGTGCTTGTGGATTTCAAAACGGACCGACTGCCCTTTGAGAAGGCCGAAGCCATCCTGAAAGAGCGTTACCGGATCCAGATCAATGCCTACCAGGAGGCCATCGAGCGCGCCACGGGACGCATGGTCAAGGAGCGCTACATTTGGCTCATCCGCGAAGGTCGCGCGATCGCCCTTTAGTAAAGCGCAGCCTTACCAGGACAGTACGGCCATCATGGCCGGATGATCGGATTCGGGTCCTGGAAGATAGGTCACGTCCGCGACTTCAATCCCCCCATTCAGCCGTACAAATATATGGTCAATCCGCCGCTCGGGATCTATCCCTTGATCTTCATTGCCCCCGGGCCACCGGACAAGCCAGGCGTCGTCCATGACCGCTGTTGTGATCCGGTACTGTTCCGTGGGCGGGCGAAAGTTCATATCCCCCATCACGATGACATTCTCTCGATTTCGAACAATCTCGAGCACATTTTCCTGCTGAAAAATGGGTCCTTTGTTCCCCAAGTGCGTGACAAAGACATTGAACACCTGTTCACCTACGGTGATTTTGGCCTCAATGGTGGCTGTCTGCTCCCCGATGCTGTACATATAGTGCGTCTTGGCGTCCTCGATCGGATATTTGGATAACAGCGCGATCCCAAAGGTTCCGTTCACGGTTTTCGGGCCGTAGTAAGCGTGCATATTGAGACCGGAAGCGAAGTATTTAACAAGATCCGCGTTCCCCGTGCCCATTTTGGCGACGTCGGATTCCTGCAGACCGAGGATATCGGGGTCAAGCTCACGGATCCGTTCCAATTGTTCTTTAAAGCCCTTTTCACCCGCGTCGTTATAGCCGTGCTGAATGTTGTAGGTCAAAATATTTAAAGAACGTGCCGATGGGGGCGCGGCCTTGATCGGCGGGACAAGCGCGGCGGTCACCACGATTGCCAATGACAGCGCCAATAATACAAGGGGTCGGAGACTATTTCCTGGTTCTTCCAGAACTTCTTGTTTTTCTGATTCCCCTTCTCCATTCTCCTTGATCAACATAAACGGCAGGGCGACCACAAGCGCCGCCACCAGATGGATGAGCCAATACTTATCGCGAAAGAAGGGGCCCACAACCGGCATGTAATCGTAGACAGAGGTGAAGGCATGTGCCAGCACCATGATGAGAAAGTAAAGGGAGCCGAATGAAACACCGGCCATGAGCGCACGGGGCGTCGGGCGCCTTGTGCTGAGTGTTTTGACCATACGCATCACATTCACGAACAGGACGGGTGAGAGGAGGATCATGGCATAAAGCGCGATCGCCTGAAGGCTCGACTGAGGACGGGCCGTGAAGGGATAGGCGTTTTCATTTTTCGAAAACATTTCCTGATTCAATAGCATGGTCGCAGTCAGCGCGACGGTAAATAGCGCATTCCATAGGAGAAGTCCCCATTGTTTAATATTTTTAATCCACTGTGAACGAAATCCTGCCACGAGCGCGAATAACGCAAACACAAGCGCCTGGAAAATAATGATGCGCTCACGGTTTTCACCGGTCCAGCGGGCCATGACATAGGGGGCGGTGAAGGCGAAACTTAAAAGAAGAAGGCTGCCGATGAGGGCGATGCCCAAAAGGATGGTTTTACCCAGTGAAAGAGCGCTCTCATCCTCTTCTTGCGATGTCGCTTCATTTGTCTCCTTTACTGTTACGAACAATAAAAGTCCTCCGATGAGCGCCAACGACAAGCCGATCCATTGGCTACCGCCTTGAAGCGAGATGTCGTAGCCTGCTCCCAAGCTCCTGAATAAAACAGACAGGAGCACACTGGCCATGAGGCTTGCGCTGAACGTCTTCGCATATTCAGAGCCTGTTTTTTTGTCTTTCACCTGAAGGAAGAAAGAAGGGATAAAAACAAAGAACAAAAAGACACCCAGCCCCGCGACCATAAGGCGGCCGCGCGTATTAAGCAGGGGTAGCCCCGCGCGTATGATGACGATCGCTTCCCCGATGAGTAATAACGCCCAACGGCCGAGCGGACGTTTCAAAATCAAGAATAAAAACGGCAAGAGAAAATAGCCGACAAAGGCAATTTCCACGGGGATCCCTGTGCCCATCAGGCCGAAGGCGTAAATGGCCTCCACAAATTCGGATACAAGCTGAAAAAAGAATAGCCACAGTATACTAAACAAAAAGAATTGGATGGTTCCTACATTTTTCGAAAGATATTTTTCCATAAATGGCGCTCCTGAATATCGTCTTCTACTCATGAGAGATTTTACATTTTAACATGGGTGTATGGGCGGATCGCTTCTTGTAACACAGGCTTTGTTTTGTTTTTGCGGTTGACAAAGCGGCCTCAAATCGCGACAATACACGGTGGAGGCAGATGGGTTCTGGTGTGCCCCGCGGTCTTCAAAACCGTTGAGGGGGGTTAGGAGCCTCCCGGGTGAGTTCGATTCTCACATGCTTCCGCCAGTTGATGCGCGCCAACCCTGTTGGCCAACAGGATTGGCGCGTGTTATTTTCCGCCGTTTATCCATTATGGCGGCCCCTTTTGAAAGGAGACAGCGGTATCTTGCCGCGAGCACATGATCAGACGCACAGGGACGACTTCAAGAGGAATTAGGACACCCATCATTAAAAGCGGCGATAACCTTATCGACATTATTGTCGAAAGCGTTTTACTCGCCTCAAAAAGCGAAGGCTTCGATCTTCACGACCGCGACGTCGTCGCCGTCACTGAATCGGTGGTGGCACGAGCGGAAAATAATTACGCCACCTGCGACCATATCGCGACCGATGTACGACGCAAATTTCCTCAAGGTGAAGTCGGTGTCATTTTCCCGATTTTGAGCAGAAATCGTTTTGCCGTCAATCTGCGCGGCATCGCGCGGGGCGCAAGAAAAATCGTGCTCCAACTCAGTTACCCGACCGACGAAGTCGGTAACAGCCTGATGGACATCGACCAAATGGACGAACGGGGAATCGACCCCTTAAAAGACTGTCTGTCCGAAGAACGCTACCGTGAACTGTTCGGCATTAACCGCCATACCTTCACCGGCGTGGACTACGTTGAATATTACCGCGATATCATCGTCAAAGAAGGCTGTGACGCTGAGATTATTCTGGCCAACGACCCACTGGCCATCCTGGATTACACCTCCCATACCCTGGTGTGCGATGTGCACTCCCGAGACAGGACGAAACGTTTGCTCCGCAAAGCGGGCGCTGAAACGGTTCTGGGACTCGATGATCTTTTAACAGAATCCATCGACGGGAGCGGCTACCACGAGCAATACGGGCTTTTGGGCAGCAACAAAGCCAGTGAAGAACGTGTGAAGCTTTTTCCGCGCGCCGGCAAAGAGTTTGTGGACGCGGTCTCCAATTTGTTCATGCTGAGAACCGGTAAAAGTATCGAGGTCATGATCTACGGGGACGGCGCTTTTAAAGATCCCGTGTGCAAAATTTGGGAACTGGCGGACCCTGTCGTATCCCCTGCTTTCACCAACGGTTTGTCAGGCAAGCCCAAAGAGTTAAAATTGAAGTACTTGACGGATAGCCAATTTGCCGATCTTGTCGGCCATGAGTTGGAGGAGGCGATCCGACACGCGATCGCTGACAAGGAGAAGGATCAGGATTTCGAAATGAACGCGGGCGGTACCACGCCACGCCAATTGACCGATCTTCTCGGATCACTGGCCGATTTGACATCGGGAAGTGGCGACAAGGGCACGCCTGTGGTCTTGATTCAAGGATACTTCGACAGCCTTGCGGACTAATAACGGGGGGCTGTGAAGTCTAGCGAAAAGGAGTTGATCCATGCGCTACACGGTATTAGTTCGCGGGGGAGGAGATCTTGCTTCCGCCGTTATTTACAAATTGCACAACATCGGATACCGGGTCATTGTCTCGGACCTGGAAAAACCTTCCTGCGTCCGACGAACGGTGTCCTACTGTAATGCCATCTACGAGGGTGACTGGGAGATTGACGGTCTTCGATCACGCTACATCCAAAACCTTGATCAAATAGAACCGACCCTTGAAAAGGGGATCATCCCCGTACTCACTATCCCCGACCGCGAAGTGTTGGATTTTCTTCACCCCGATGTCTTCATCGACGCGACGATCAGCAAAAGGGAACCCGACTATTCTCCTGATTGGGCCCCGCTTGTCATCGGGCTTGGCCCCAATATTGAAGCGGGCAAGCACGCTGACGTGGTCATTGAGACAAAACGCGGCCATTATCTGGGACAATTGATCTACGAGGGCGAGGCCATCGCCAACACCGGTATTCCCGGCAATATCCAGGGCGTCGACAAAGATCGTGTGTTGAGGGCACCTAAGGCCGGCGTGACTCTAAACTTGCACGAGATCGGCGATCTGGTCGACAAGGGAGAAGTCATCCTCAAAGTGGACGGTGAGCCGGTGAAAGCCATTATCTCGGGTGTTGTCCGGGGGCTTATCGCGCCCGGGTTCCATGTCAAAAAAGGCCAGAAAATTGGTGACATTGATCCGCGCGGCGATGTTGATTATGTGCGCACGATCAGCGATAAAGGACGGACCATCGCGGGCGGTGTGTTAGAAGCGATCCTCCATCATTTCATGATCGATAACCATGCACGGGCTTGAAGTACTGTCATTTGAAGATTATCTTGCCTCTCTGATTCTTAAAAGAGATGCGTATTACCCCTCTCCCTTCGTGTTGAGCGCAGTCGGAGGCGGGGGCAAGACGACGACCCTCCTGCATTTATTTGCAGACCATTTTCGCGAGCGCTCCATTTTGACCACAACAACCTCCATGGGAGCGCCGAAAGCCGGCGGATCGTTATCGCCTCCTCTTTCAGAAGCCCTGAAAAATAACGCGGGACTTTCCAACATTAACACTTCCCCTCCCTTGGAATCGGGGGTTTGGTTTTCCAACCGCTATCTTGATATCCCGGGTAAGCATAAGGGGGTGGACCGCAATGCGATTGACCACTGGGTCCGTGAGGAGCGAAAAGAACAGCGCCGCGACAGCCTCCTACTGTGTGAAGCGGACGGGGCCAAACGAAAGCCCCTGAAAGCCTACGCTTCCCATGAACCGGTGATCCCTGAAACGACTGATTTGACCGCAATTGTTTTCGGTCTTTCCGCTTTGGGAAAACCCTTTGATGAATCCATCGTGCACCGCTCGAATATTTTCTCTGAAGTGACGGGCAAGGCGCAGGGTGAAATGATTGATTTTTCTGACATCGAACAGCTTATAGGAAGTGGGCATTTTTTGAAGGGTATCCCCTTGACAAGCAAGGTGGCCGTCATTTTGAATCAGGCGGATATACTTGATCCAAAGGATCAGGCAGATGAAAACCTTGAGCGCTGGGCCCACCGCCTTTTGGCCTTTCGGTCGATAGACGCCGTTTTTTTCACCGCGTATTCAAAAGAGTCGCGCAAAACCCTCTACGGAGTAAGAAGGACGACTGATTTTTCCCCGCCTGTTTCCGCGGTCATCATGGCGGCGGGTCTGTCAAAGCGGATGGAGGGGAAAAACAAATTGCTTCTCCCCCTGATGGACATGAGCGTCGTGTCAAGGACAATGGCGCAGAGCCTACGCTCGGATATCCGGGATTTTGTGGTTGTCACGGGGCACGAGGCCAAGGCCGTTCAATCGGAGATCGGCAAGGCCTTAGAAGAAGAGATGCGCTTTGATCAGCAGTTGAGTGTTGTCTACAACCGTGACTACCAAGAGGGACAGGGAACCTCGGTCGCGCTCGGCACACGATACCTGGCCCCTGAGAGTGCCGCCTGCTTTTTTATCCCCGGGGACCAGCCCTTTATCGAACCTCTGACCCTCCGGGAGATTATTGAACACTGGGAACCTGAAACGATTGTGATCCCCCTTTTGGGAGGAAGGCGCGCTTCCCCGGTCCTATTTGATCGTATGTTTTACGACGATTTGTCTAAGCTTACAGGTGACCTTGGAGGCCGACAAGTTATTATGAAACATGAATCCCATATAAAAGAAGTTGAAGTGTCGGGCAACAATCCATTCCAGAACTTCGATCTTGACACGCCCGATGATTATGAGAAGGCACTCCGAGAGATGTCAGAAAAGGGGCATTAAATGAATTTGTTTGTCTGTTATCCGAAATGAGGGACCTGCCGAAAAGCAAGGAGGTTCCTTGATGAGCACCAAATTCCCTATACTTTCCGCGATATTAAAGAAGATCGCCCCACAGCCGAAGAGTTGAGTCTGTGGATTGAAAAAAGCGGCAAACCCATCCGCTCTTTTTTTAATACGAGCGGCATGGTCTACCGGGCACTGAAACTAAAGGACAAAATTCCCCAAATGGACCCGAAAGCGCAAATTGAACTATTGGCAACCGACGGCATGCTGGTGAAGCGCCCGATTTTTGTCACTCAGGATGAAGTGTTTGTCGGTTACCGCGAGGGCGACTACGACACAATCGTAACTTGACAGGCCTCCATGGCCGAAAGCGCGGTCTCATGACTTTCGGGGGTCACTCCCGCGCAGCATGAGGCATCTACCACTATTTCCATTTCAGGAAAATAGGCCTTGATTAAAAGCGCGTTCGAGATGACACAGATGTCGGTGCAAAGGCCGACGATGGTGATGCGGTCAATCGG
>DIRK01000041.1:0-686 GCA_002427535.1 Mageeibacillus sp. UBA5438
GTAGTGACCGTGACGCCTCCGATTGAAGACTCAGATATCAGAAAAGATGTCAACGGCAAACTGCATGAAGATCTGGCCCACAAGAACGATGTGTTCACCTACCACGTGAACGTGAAGATTCCGGACAATGTCAGAGGCTATGAGTCGCTTCTCATCGGTGATGTGCTTGTGCCGGTATTAGAGATAAAAGACGTCAAAGTATTGCTCGATGGCGTTGAAGACCCGACGCTTCTCTCCTATGCGACCGTGCTCGGTCAGCAAGTCGAGCTCATGCTCTCAGGCGAGTTTGATTTCGGGGAGATCAAGGGCAAAGTCTTAAGCCTCGTGATCGAAGCGAAGATCAGAAGTGGCGCGAATCTGTCCGAATATGAAGGAAGCCGTGTCCCTAATGAGGGGTACTACGTCTTGAATGACGGACCCGTGAATGAGTCAAATATTGTTACGGTGAAGCCGCCGGCGGATCCTCCGCCTCCGCCTCCTCCGCCTCCGATTGAAGATCCCGGGATTGAAAAAACAGTGAACGGGAAGTTGCATGAAGATCTGGAAGAAGAGGATGAACCCTTTGTCTACCGTGTCCATGTGGACATCCCCGATAACGTCCAAGACTACGAGTCACTTGTAATCGTGGACCAATTAGAGGATGTGCTCGCGATCCGTGAAGTCAAGGTACTGCTGGAAGGTGTGGA
>DIRK01000041.1:1014-19664 GCA_002427535.1 Mageeibacillus sp. UBA5438
TTGACTGGATCATCCCCAACAAGGCGACGATCACACTGAATGACCGCCCAACGATTGAATCCAACGTAGTAACGGTCAAAGTCCCTGATGAGCTTGTCTTGGGCGAAGAGGAAGAACTGCCGAGCACCGGCGGTTACCTTGACAAGACAGTGCTTTGGGGGGTGGGAGCGATCCTGATGTTGACGGGTGCGGCCCTCTTGGTCCTGCCAAGATTCAAAAAAGAACACTAGACACATCCGACTGAATAAGGTCTGATTCGGGCCACCCGCAGCGCTTAGGCGAGGCGGGTGGCCTTGTCATTTAGAAAGCCTATTTGCGTGATAGAATGACAGAGAAAATGACAGGCATCAAAGAAAATAACGACTGCTGTATCATCCGACCGGCAGAAATAGCGTACCGTCGATACAGGCGGCGCGTGTTTCAGCGATCCATGGCCATCGGCTGGATCGTTGTGACGGTTGCGGCCTTTGTTTTGATCTATTTGATTTGGGGCGAGACAGCGATAGACTTTTTCTCCGACCCGATCAAGGTGCGCGCCATGGTGGCCAACTATCCCGTGGCCAGCCGCCTTATTTTCTTCTTCGCGAATTTCCTGCAAGTGGTCATCGCCATTATTCCGGGTGAACCCTTCGAGCTTGCGGCCGGCTACGCATTCGGCGCTTTGGAAGGGACGATCATCTGTATGGCGGCCATTTACGCGGCCAGTATCTTCATCTTTTTGCTCGTCAAGCGCTTTGGGCGCCCTGTGATTGAATTGTTCTTCGAGGCCGAGAAGATTGATCAGGTGCGGCTGTTCCGGGAGCCCGGTCGCCTCAATATCTTGATGTACCTTTTGCTCTTTATTCCCGGCACCCCCAAAGATATCCTGACCTACCTTGCGGGGCTGACACCGATGCGGCTCCCAAGCTGGCTTGTCATCCTCTCAGCGCGCCTCATCTCAGTGGTGACCTCGACGGTCAGCGGGGGCTTATTGGGAACCCAAAATTATGTCTTTGGCATAGTCGTATTCACGGTTACGGCAGTGGTTGCGGGAATCGGTATTATGTATTACAAACGGCTTAACCAAAAGGCGGAAGAAGATCAGCGTCGTCCGGAAACGGATGAAATAAATGAGCGGTTTCAAGGGTAAAGGGAGACGCTTTACTCTTTACCTTTTTATATGTATGCTATAATGGCTGGGGTGTGGGCAATCAATTACTTCTCGCCAGCACCGGCACATCATCATCACAAAGCAAGGAGAAAAAACATGATCGATCTTACGATCCATAAGGACGCGCTCGAGAACGCGGTACAACGCGCGCGCGAAAACAACATTATCATCCCGACCTATGCGCAAATGCGTGACCCCGTCAAAAATGTTCCCGAAAAAATCAAAGAGGCTCTTCACGGAGTAGGCACCTGGGATATCGACCCCTTGAACCTTTTCCGCATTACCTGGAAAAATGAGCCGACTCTTGACGGCGGTACCTATGGCGGCGTCAACTACATCGAAATGCCAAAAGCTCTGACCGGTATTGATGCACGTATTTTCGTCATGATCGGTAAATGGTTCCCCACAGGCTGTCATAAAGTGGGCGCCTCCTATGGCTGCCTCGTGCCTCGCCTCGTGACGGGACAATTTGATCCTGTGAGCAACTGGGCTGTCTGGCCCTCCACCGGCAACTACTGCCGCGGCGGTGCTTTTAACTCAAAATTGCTTGGCGTAAAATCCATCGCGATTTTGCCCGAGGAAATGAGTGAAGAGCGCCACAACTGGCTGTTGAGTGTTGCCGATGAAACCATCGCGACCCCCGGCTGTGAGAGCGACGTGTATGAGATCTTTGCGAAAGTCAAAGAAATCCGCGCGACCCGCCCGGAAGCCTTTATTTTTAATCAGTTCGAAGAAATGGGCAACGTCATGTGGCATTACAACGTGACCGGCCCCGCCTTGGAAGAAGTCTACGGCGAAGTCAAGACCGATGACTCGAAATTCTTCGGCGTCTTCTTCACCAGCGGCAGCGGCGGCTCCATGAGTGCCGGCGACTACCTGAAAGACCATTTCCCGCATATCAAAGTTGCGGTCGGTGAAGCGCTCCAGTGCCCTACCATCCTGAACAACGGCTTTGGCCGTCATCGCATTGAAGGTATCGGCGACAAGCACATCCCCTTTGTCCACAACGTGAAAAACACTGACATGGCTGTTGCGATCGACGACAACGATTCACAGAATCTGTTGCGCCTGTTCAACACAGAAGTCGGCCACGAGTATCTGAGAACCCACCTCGACCTGACAGAAGAGCAGATTTCGAATCTTTCGCTGTTGGGCATCAGCGGTATCGCGAACGTGATCGGCCTGATCAAGATGGCAAAATACTACGAACTGACCGGGAACGATGTCCTGATGACCGTTGCGACCGACTCCGCGGAGATGTACGGTTCACGGATCATTGAACTCGACGAACAGCAGGGACCCTACACGGCCGAAGTCGCCGCGCGCGATTACTGGCATCACCTGGCGTCCACCAAGACCGACAACATGGAAGAGTTGACCTACATGTCGCGTAAGCGCATCCACAACCTCAAGTATTACACTTGGGTGGAGCAGCAGGGCCGCACGCTCGAAGAGCTGAACGCGCAGTGGTATGACGAGCACTACTGGGACAATGTCCACAAGCAAGTCGAGGAAATCGATCGACTGACAGAAGAGTTTAACGAGCGCACAGGCGTCCTCGCAAGACTATAAATTCGCTGATCCCAATTTCAAGAGAGGAATGAGATACGAATGAAAATCAACGAACTGATCAAGCAACTGGAAGGCTACGACTACAAGGGGTTGTACCAGGACGATTTTTTCCTGACATGGGATAAATCTCAGGATGAAATCATGGCAATTTTCGCGGTGGCCGACGCCCTGCGCGAACTGCGTGAGAACAATAAGAGCGCCCGTATTTTTGACTCGGGTCTTGGCATTTCGCTGTTCCGCGACAACTCGACGAGAACGCGCTTTTCATTTGCTTCGGCTTGTAACTTCCTAGGGCTCGAAATCCAGGATCTCGATGAGGGTCAGTCCCAGATCGCGCACGGAGAAACCGTAAAAGAAACGGCCAATATGATTTCCTTCATGGCGGACGTCATCGGTATCCGTGACGACATGTACATCGGGAAAGGTCATACATACATGAAGAACGTTTCCGATTACATCACCGAAGGCTTCAACGACGGCGTGCTCGAACAGCGCCCGACCGTTGTCAACCTCCAGTGCGACATCGATCACCCGACCCAGACCATGGCGGATACACTTCACATGATCCATGAGTTCGGTGGCGTGGAAAACCTGCGCGGCAAAAAAGTGGCCATGACATGGGCCTACTCACCGTCTTACGGTAAACCGCTCTCAGTACCCCAGGGCGTCATTGGCCTGATGACACGCTTTGGCATGGATGTCGTCTTGGCGCACCCCGAAGGCTATGAGATCATGGACGAAATCGAAGGCGTCGCCAAACACAACGAAGAAATGTACGGCGGCAAATTCACTCGCGTCGAATCGATGGCGGAAGCATTCAAGGACGCTGACATCGTGTACCCGAAGAGCTGGGCACCGTTCAGTGCGATGGAAAAACGTACAGACCTGTACGCCAAGGGCGACCAGGCCGGTATCCACGCGCTCGAGCAAGAGCTTTTGGCGCAGAACGCCCTTCATAAAGACTGGGCCTGCACCGAAGAAATGATGAGTCTGACACGCGACGGCAAAGCGCTTTACATGCACTGTCTGCCGGCCGACATCACGGGTCTTTCCTGCGCGGAAGGCGAAGTGGATGAGTCAGTCTTCGATCGTTACCGTATCCCGCTTTATAAAGAAGCAAGCTACAAGCCTTACGTCATCGCGGCGATGATTTTCCTCCAGAAAATTAAGAACCCCGGCGCGAAGCTTGAAGAGCTCTGGAATGGTACCACCCCTCGTTGGGCGGATAATGCCTAAATAATTTCGGTTGAATGGACTGCCTCCCATTTCGGGGAGGCAGTCTTTTGCATACCAATACAATCCAAAAAAAAGGAGTAACACGAACATGGCGAAAATGCAGATTGATTACGACCGCATCCGCGAGCTCGCAAAGAGCCACGAAGAGGATATGGTTCGCTTCCTTCGCGATCTGATCAAGATCGGCGGAGAGAGCTGTGAAGAAAAAGACAAGGCTTACCGTATCAAAGAAGAGATGGAAAAGCTGGGCTACGATAAAGCTGAAATCGATCCCTTGGGCAACGTCCTGGGCTGGATCGGTAAAGGCGATCGCATCATTGCCTACGACGGCCACATCGACACCGTCGGCATCGGCAATATTGAAAACTGGGAATTTGATCCCTACGAAGGCTTCGAGACTGAAACCGAAATCGGCGGCCGCGGCGGATCCGACCAGCTCGGTGGCGTGGTGTCGTCCGTTTACGGTGCATACATGGCCAAAGAACTCGGCCTCATCGGCGATGAGTACAAACTCCTTGTCACAGGGACCGTTCAGGAAGAAGACTGTGACGGCATGTGCTGGCTCCACCTCATCGAGCGTAGCAACATCCGTCCTGAGTTTGTCGTGATCAGTGAACCGACCGACATGCACGTTTATCGCGGACATCGCGGACGTATGGAGATCCGTGTGGACGTCGCCGGCATCTCCTGCCACGGCTCCGCCCCTGAGCGCGGTGAAAACGCCATCTACAAAATGGCTGACATCTTGAAAGAAATCGAAGAACTGAACAACAATCTGAAAGATGACCCCTTCCTCGGCAAGGGCACCGTCACCACCTCACAGATTTTCTACACATCGCCTTCACGCTGTGCTGTCGCCGACAGCTGCGCCATCTCACTTGACCGTCGTCTCACATGGGGTGAGACCTACCAGTCCGCCTTGAAAGAGATCGAAGACCTTCCGTCCGTCAAGAAGCACGGTGCGGTCGTCTCGATGTACAAATACGACCGTCCGTCATGGACCGGTGAAGTGTACGAGCAAGACTGCTACTTCCCGACCTGGGTCATTCCGGAAGATGCACCGCAGACCTTGGCGCTCGTTGAAGCTTACACAGAGCTTTACGGCGTACCGAAAGTCGACAAGTGGACATTTTCCACCAACGGTGTGGCCATCATGGGCCGCCACGGCATCCCCTGCATCGGCTTAGGCCCCGGTAAGGAAGCTCAGGCTCACGCACCGAACGAAATCCAGTGGAAAGAAGACGTCGTGCGTGTCGCCGCCATCTACAGTGCGGTACCGGCCGTCTACCACAACATCACCAGCGAAGCGTAAGCTGAGTATGTGATTACTCGACCGGGACTTTCATTTCGAAAGTCCCGGTTTTTTTAATTTGGCATAGTACACAATCAAAAACTGGTAATATGAATAATGATCCGTTTAATCCCGCGTCAATCTTGCAACGCGAGGAAACAGTGACTCTTAAAACTGGTATCAAAGACAATTCGGGATATGGCGAGATAATATTGGAAATGAAAGAAGAAGGAGAGGTATCAAAATAATGAGCGATATCATGAGACCCATTAGTTTTGCGAACCTGATCGAATGGAGCCTCGAGGAGTATAAAAAACAAGGACGTGTTTTTGGACTCGATAAGAGCAAATTCTATGTGAATGAGAAAGGGAGCCGTTTTACGACGCCCTTTGGTGACAAAATCGCCTCGGCAGTTGGTCCCGCGGCCGGTCCGCACTCTCAGCTGGCACAAAACATCATTGTGAGCTACCTTGCGGGCGCTCGCTTTATGGAATTGAAAACCGTTCAAAAGATGGATGGTGAAGAAATTCGTCACGCTGTTGCAAAACCCTGTATCAATGCGGAAGACGAGTGTTACAACTGCGAATGGTCGACCGAATTAACCGTTGAAGAAGCCTTTGATGAATACGTCAAAGCTTGGGTAGCGATCAAGGTGCTTTCCGTTGAGTTCGGTCTTTCAGACGGACACGATTTTGCCTACAACATGAGTGTCGGTTACGATCTTGATGGCATCAAATTGCCGAAAATGGACGCATTCATCGAAGGCCTGAAGGATGCGTCAGACACACCCGCTTTTAAAGAGGCCATCACCTATTTGAAAGATCATCTTGACTCGTTTGAAAAAGTCGATGAAGCGGTGGTCGACGCGATCTCTCCCTCGCTTTGTCATTCGGTCACCTTATCAACCCTGCACGGCTGTCCGCCTGACGAAATCGAGCGTATCGCGCATTATCTCTTGACCGAAAAACACCTTCATACCTTCGTCAAATGTAACCCGACGATGCTGGGTTACGAATACGTCCGTGAAACGCTTGACACCCTCGGATACGACTACATCCAGTTCCCGGACAAACACTTTTTGGCCGACCTGCAATACGATGACGCGGTCGGCATTTTCACGCGCATGTTAAAGGTGGCCAAGGAAAAAGGCTTAGCCTTCGGCGTGAAACTATCCAACACATGCCCTGTTGATGTCAAACGCAATGAAGTGCCTTCAGAAGAAATGTACATGTCGGGCCGCTCCCTGATGCCCCTCACCATTAATCTGGCGGTCAAATTGTCGAAAGCCTTCGACGGCAAGCTCCCGATCTCATTTGCGGGAGGCGCAGACGCTTTTAACCTGAAAGACATCCTTGAAGTAGGTATCGGTCCAGTGACCATGGCAACCACCCTGTTGAAACCGGGCGGCTATATGCGCTTCTACCAGATGGCACGTGAAACGGAAGATGTGCTTGGAAATCCCGGACAAGTCGATCTTAAAAAACTCGATCAACTGGCCGATCAGATGCTGGCGGACCCGCGCATGCAAAAACGCTGGCGCGAAAAAGTCGCCTCCAGGAAGACCGAATCGGAGTTGCCCCTTTACGACTGCTACAAGGCACCCTGTAAAGACGGTGGCTGTCCCATCGAGCAGCAGATCCCTGAATACAACACCCTGGTCGCCCGGGGCGAGTACGCTGAAGCCATGCGTGTCATCGCCATTGACAATCCCTGTCCGACCATCACAGGCGTCCTTTGCGCACAGCCTTGCCGTGAGCACTGCACACGCCTTGACTACGATGAATCCGTCCATATGCGCGACATCAAGAAGAAGGCCGCGGACGAGGCACAAGACGCCTACATCGGCAAAATGGCCCCAAGCGCTTTGAAGAGCGATAAAAAAGTGGCGGTCATCGGAGCGGGTCCGGGCGGTATGGCCGCGGCCTACTACCTGAGACGTAACGGCATCACGACAGATGTATACGAGAAACGCTCCGCTTCGCACGGGATCGTCCGCTACGCAATTCCTTCTTTCCGTATTTCAAAAGAAGAGATTGACCGCGACTTCAGACTCGTCGAAGCGACAGGCGTTAATTTCCACTTCAACGCCGATCCTAAATTTGATCTAAAAGAGTTGAAGAAAACCCATGACTACGTCGTCATCGCGACCGGCGCGTGGGATAAAGGCCGTTCACCGGTCAAAGAAGGTGCTGACCGCGTCATCGACGCGCTCGATTTCCTTATCGATGTGAAGGAAAACGGCGAACGCGATCTCGGTAAGAAAATTGCGGTCGTCGGCGCGGGTGACGTCGCCATGGACGCCGCGCGCCTCGCCAAGCGTATGCCGGGTGATCCTGAGGTCACCATCGTGTACCGCAGAACAGAGATGTACGCGCCTGCCAGTCAGGACGAATTTGACGGTGCCATGGAAGAGGGCGTCCTCTGGCGCGAACTGCTCGCACCGGTGAGCTATGACGGCAAAGCGCTTGTCTGTGAAAAACAACAGCTCGGAGCCTTTGACGATTCAGGGCGCAGAGCCTCGGTCGGCACAGGCGAATTTGAAACCCTGGCATTTGACACCGTGATCGGCGCGACAGGTGCCCGCGTTGACAAGAGCCTGTTTGAGACCTTGGGCATGAACGTTGATTCCTACGGCGATCCCCGCCTGTCATCGGCGATGGAGAGCTCCATTGACGGCGTGTATGTTGTCGGCGACTGCCGCAAAGGTCCTTCGACCGTTGTCGCGGCCATGGGGGACGCTAAAAAAGCAGCCCTCGATATTCTCGAAAAAGAAGCACTGGAGCATGACTTTGTGCACGTCGAGGTTCCCGTCGATGAGCCGACTATTGTGGAACGCCGCGGCGAATTAGTCGCCGGCCGCCTGCCTTCCGAAGAAGGACTGCGCTGCCTCATCTGCGACCAGGTCTGTCGGATCTGTACAGAGGTCTGCCCGAACCGCGCGAACGTGGCCATCACGGTCACAGGCTTTGTCAACTCAGAACAGATCGTCCATATCGACGGTATGTGTAATGAATGCGGAAACTGCGCGACCTTCTGTCCGCACGCGGGGAAACCTTACAAAGATAAGCTCACCGTGTTCTGGAGTGAAGCGGATTTCGCCGATTCAGAAAATATTGGCTTCCTAAAATTGACCGATCAGGCCTACCGCATCCGCGACGAGCGCGGCCGTGTCTTCGACGCTTTGGTCCACGAGTTGGAAGCGAAAGCCGGGAAAGAAATGACGGCCGTCATAACTGCGGTTACCACAGAATATCCCTGGCTGTTGAACAATGAACATTAATGAGTAAAAACGGCTTTCTGTCCCAAGTGAATTATATGTGGGACGGACATGACAGGAGGAAGTAAATGATTATTGGTAATGGACGACTCGTGACAAACGATCCTGATCATCCTTATTTTGAAAATGGCGCGATTCGGGTCCTGGATGAACTGGTGGATGCTGTCGGTGATTTTGAGGAATTAAAGGCCAAGTATCCGGAGGATGAAGTGCTGGATGCACAGGGCCGTGTGATTATGCCCGGCATGATCAACGCGCATACCCATATCTACAGTTCATACGCGCGCGGCATGGGCGTGTCAAAGCCGACAAGGAATTTCCCGGAAATTTTGGAAAATCTCTGGTGGGCACTTGATCGTAGCTTGACAGAAGAAGACAATTCCCTGTCCGCGTACACAACGTATATCGACAGTATCCGCAATGGTGTCACAACGCTATTTGACCACCACGCAAGCCCGCATTCGGCGACCGGTTCACTGTTTACCCTGGCGGAAGCGGCAAAAGAGATCGGTATCCGCGGCTCCTTCTCGATGGAACTCTCGGATCGTGACGGCGTTGAAGTCGCTGAGCGCGAGATCAAAGAGAACGTGGACTTCATCAAGGCCATGAACACCGATGAGCAGGACATGATTAAAGGCATGTTCGGTATGCACGCGTCATTCACCATCTCCGATGAGACCATGGAAAAAGTGAAAGTCGCGATGGAAGGCATCGACGCCGGCTACCACATCCACGTGGGAGAAGGGCGCGAAGACCAGTACGACAGCCTCGAGAAATATGACATGCGCGTGACTGAGCGCCTTTTGGGCTGGGGACTTCTCGGGCCTAAATCAATCGCGGTCCACGCGGTCAACGTCAATGGACGCGAGCTCGATATCTTGGCGGAGACAGACACCTCCGTCGTGCACAACCCCATGTCGAATATGGGGAACGCGGTGGGCGCGACCCCGGTGCTCGGAATGCTTCGCAGAGGCATTCGCCTGGGGCTTGGAACAGACGCCTACACGCACGACATGTTCGAATCGATCAAGGTATCAAAGATCCTGCAATCGCACCGCTTGGCCAACCCCACGGTCGGCTTTGGCGAAGCGCTGAAGCTTCAGTACGAAGGCAACCCGGCGATCGCGGCTCAGCACTTCCAGCGTCCGTTGGGCGTGTTGAAAGAAGGCGCGTACGCCGACATCATCACCCTCGATTACTATCCATTCACCCCCTTCGGGGCCGATAACTGGAAGGGTCACCTGTTGTTTGGAGGCTACGGCCGCATGACCAACGACGTGGTGATTAACGGTAAGGTGATCATGAGAAACCGTGAGATCAAGACGGTTGACGAAGAGAAGATCTTTGCCCGCACAAAAGAGCGCGCGGCAACCATTTGGCCGAATCTGTAATTATGGCGACCTTAGCTTAAAGAAGCAACAGTTTAACGGCTGTGCCGGATCACGTATCCGGCACAGCGCTTTCAAGAGGAAAATCCATGGAAAAGACCATTTTGCTGAAAGACGGCTTCGTTGTCCTCCCCGACGAGACAATACAAGGCGATATTCGCATCCGAGGTGAAGTCATCGAAGCAGTCGGGAATCTTTCACCCCTGCCGGGAGAAGAAGCGATCGATTGTAAGGGCATGTATTTATTGCCCGGAGGCATTGAAACACATACGCACCTCCAACTCGAATCGATGGGCACCGTCACCGCGGATGATTTTGCGACGGGCACGCGCGCGGCGCTTGCGGGCGGGACGACGACCGTCATCGATTTTGCGACGCAGTTCCACGGTGAATCCATGGCGCGCGGACTTCAGCGTTGGCACGAAAAGGCCGATGGGAAGTGTGCCATCGACTATGGATTTCATATGGCGATGACCGAATGGAATCAATCGTTAAAAGCCGAGATGGAAGGAATTGTGGCAGGCGGGATCAGCTCTTTTAAAATGTATATGGCGTACAAGAACAACATGATGGTGCAAGAAGATGAAATCTACGACGCCTTGGAGGAAACGAAACGTCTTGGCGCGACGATCGGATTTCACTGTGAAAACGGCTTACTCATCGATGTGTTGGTAAAAGAAGAACGGGCGAAGGGACACCTTTCCCCTTACTACCACCCGCTGACGCGACCGGATGTGTTCGAAGAAGAGGCAATCATCCGGCTTGAGGCTGTGAACTACCTTTTGAATGCCCCTCATTATGTCGTTCACCTGTCGACCGCCAAGGGTTTATCGGCGATTAAGTGCACACGGGAACGCGGCATCGGGGTCATTGTTGAAACATGCCCTCAGTATTTGCTGCTTGATTCATCGCGCTACGGCAGCGCGTCAAACGACGATTTCGAGTCGGCGAAGTACATCATCAGTCCGCCTTTGCGCGAACGCCGCGATCAGGAGGCTCTGTGGGATGGCTTGGTATCGGGAGAGATCCAGTTTGTCGGAACGGATCACTGCTCCTTTAACTTTGCCGGTCAAAAAGATATGGGCCGTGATGACTTTTCAAAAATCCCCGGCGGCGCTCCCGGGATTGAAACACGTATGCACTTGCTTTACGCCTACGGCGTCGCCAAGGGGCGCATGGATATCAACCGCTATTCGGTCGTGACATCCACTAACGCGGCCAAATATTTTGGCCTGTATCCGAAAAAAGGCATCCTCCAAGCAGGAAGTGACGCTGACATCGTCGTCTTAGATCCCAATGTCGAATGGACGCTGACATCGGATGCGTTGCACGAAAATTGCGACTATACACCCTACGAAGGCTTTGCCATGAACGGAAAAATTCGCGATGTATTCTTGCGCGGACGAAGGAAGCTCGCCTCTGGTAAGATTGTGATTGAGGAAGCGGACGGACAATACTTAAGACGCAAGCTTCCGAACGTGGATATTCGTTAAGTGGCGATCCAATAAATGATTTTAAAATTAGGGGAGGAAGTGACCATGTCCTGGACTTTAACGGTCAACGATCAACAACATACCATTCTAGAAGATAAGCGACTCATCGATTTCTTAAGAAACGATCTCGGACTTACTTCGGTCAAAGACGGATGCAGCGAGGGCGCCTGCGGAACATGCTCCGTCGATATTGACGGCAAGCTTGTCAAAGCCTGCATCATGAAAGTCTCACGCTATGACGGCGCAAACATTATTACCGTAGAGGGCCTTTCGTCAAGAGAAAAGGAAGTCTACGTTCACGCCTTCGGGGAGGCGGGTGCCGTGCAATGCGGATACTGCACGCCGGGGATGGTCATGGCCGCCAAGGTGCTGCTCGATAAAAATCCCGAGCCTACGCGTGACGATATCGCCAAGGCGATCACGGGCAATTTATGCCGTTGCACCGGGTATAAAAAGATCATTGACGCAATCGAAATGGCCGCGCGCTTTTTGAGGACAGGTGAAGAGGTCCCGTCCCTTGATTTCGACGTACGCGTCGGGGATCGGTCGCCACGTGTTGACGTCGCCGAAAAGGTGCTTGGCACAGGCAAATTCCCCGATGACTTCCAGTTTGATGACATGGTATACGGCAGGGCGCTTCGCACGCCGTATCCGCGCGCACGCGTGAATCGTATCGACGTGTCAATAGCCTTAAAGCACCCTGACTGCATTACGGTGCTGACCGCAAAAGACGTCCCCAACAACACCATAGGGCATATTGTCCAGGACTGGGATGTCATGATCCCAGAAGGAGAAGTCACGCGCTTTATTGGGGATTCTGTGGCCTTGGTCGCGTCGAAAAAACGCGAAAGCCTCCAAGAGCTGCTCGATTTAATCGAAGTCGATTACACGGAACTTGAACCGGTATTGGATCCTTTCGAGGCGATGAAAGAAGACGCCCCGAAGATCCATAAGAACGGCAACATCCTGTCAAGTGAACGCCTGATCCGCGGCGACGCGCATAAAGCGGTGGCCGAAGCGGCGCATGTGGTGACAGAAACCTACCGCGTGTCTTGGGAAGAGCACGCTTTCTTGGAAACAGAAACCGCGATTGCCTGGCCCTCAGAGGATGGCGGCGTCCATATGATCACGGCGTCGCAGTCCATCTACGATGAACAGCGCGAAGTATCGAATATGTTGCAACTAAAACCGGAGCAGGTTCATATCCGCTCTGCCCTGGTCGGCGGCGCCTTTGGCGGCCGTGAGGACATGAGTGTGCAGCATCACGCGGCACTGTTGGCATGGAAGACCGGCCTGCGTGTGAACGTGACGCTGTCGCGCTATGAGAGCACGATCATGCACACCAAGCGCCACCCCATGACTATGAAGATGACCACCTCCTGCGACGCGGATGGAAGAATCACCGCGCTCATCGCGGAGATCATCGCGGACACGGGTGCTTACGCTTCATTGGGCGGCCCTGTCACCCAAAGAGCCTGCACGCACGCGGGCGGCCCTTACAATTTCCAAAATGTTGACATCACGGGCAAGGCCGTCTATACGAATAACGTCGTATCCGGTGCTTTCCGCGGTTTTGGCGTCACGCAAAGTTGCTACGCCATGGAATCGAACCTGAATCTTTTGGCCGCTAAATGCGGGATGGATCCCTGGGATTTCCGCTACCTCAACGTCGTAAGGCCCGGCGATGTGTTACCGAACGGCCAGATTGTGGACGAGAGCTGCGGATTGGCCGAGTGCCTCGAAGCCGTGAAAGAGGCTTACGACTCAAGTCCCTACGCGGGACTTGCCTGCGGCTTTAAAAACAGCGGACTCGGGGTGGGCGTGCCTGACTTCGGGCGCTGCACATTGTCGGTTGAAAAGGGCAAAATTCACATTCGCACATCGGCGGCTTGCTCCGGACAGGGTGTCGCGCAGATGGTCACCGCCATCGTTTGTCAGACATTGAACTGTGAGGTCACCGATACTGTTTTCGAGATGCCCGACACAGATCGCACACCGGACGCGGGAACGAGTACCGCTTCAAGGCAGACCCTCTTCACGGGCGAGGCGACACGTCAGGCGGCGGCCGATTTGAAAGCGGCCCTTGACGCTGCGGGCGGCGATATTTCGAAGATTGAAGGGATGGAATTCTTTGGTGAATTTGGTCCCCCGACCGATCCGCTCGGTTCCGATAAAGAGAACCCCGTAAGCCATATCGGCTACAGCTACGGCTGTGAGGTTGCCCTGATCGATGAAAAAGGCGAACTCCAAAAAATGGTCGGCGCTTATGACGTTGGCACGCCGGTGAACATTACCGCCGTTGAAGGTCAGATCGAAGGCGGCTGTGTCATGAGCCTTGGCTACGCCTTGACAGAAGAGTTTGTCAATCCCGGAGGCATCCCGAAATTTAAACTGGGGACCTATGGCCTATTCCGCGCCAACCGCATCCCTGAGATGGAGACCCATATTGTGAAGGGCCCGGGATACGTGGATGTTGCCTACGGGGCCCGCGGAATCGGTGAGCTTGCCTGCGTGCCGATCGCGCCTTCTGTCGCGCATGCTTACTACAGGCAGGACGGGAAGATGCGGACAAGTCTCCCCATGGAGGACACGTTCTACCGCAAGAAAAAATCTTAAAAAACGTGAACAACCCGCTGAAAACAAATGTACTTCGCGGGGCGGCCGTGATTGTCGCCTCAAAACCGCTCGAACCGAAAGACTCTGTCTCCGGTTTGAGCGGTGAGCGAAAGCGCGTCTTGCCTGCGACGATTAAAGCAGGGCAGGTGACTTTTTTAGAGCGGGTGATCATCCGCTTGCAAACCCTCGGCGTCGCTCCCATCGTGGTCATCACCGGATTTGAAAATGAACCACTCGAGCGCAATCTATCTAAGATGGGCGTGGTCTGCCTGAATATCGAAAACTGGAAAGACAGCTCCCTATTCGCAGACGCGATGGAGGGGATCTTGTATGTATCGAGAACCTGCGATGCCTGCGATAAGATCCTTCTGGCAACCCCTTTAATCCCCGCGGTATCAACAGAGACCCTGACACAGTTACTCTCGTCCAAAAGCCCTTTGAGCGTACCTGTGTTTGAAGGGATCGAGGGACTTCCGATTGTATTTGATAAGGCGATCGTGTCAGAGTTCGAAAAAATCAAAGGTGACGGGACCCTGTCGGATTTCACCCGGATAGCCCCGGAATATGTGGCAAGAATTGAGGTGCCGGATCAGGGGATATTGTCGGCTTTAAGTGTCACAGAAGACTTCGATGACGATCTGGGGGCTCAAGGGAAGGCGTTACATTTGCCGATGCGCGCCCGCATAAAACTTGGTTTGGCACGCGAAACAGTGTTTTTCGGGCCCGGACCCGCCACGCTCCTCCGGCTCATCGATGAGACAGGTTCTGTGCGCACCGCCTGTGTTCGCATGAAGCTGTCCTACAGCAAGGGATGGCAAATTTTAAATCTCTTAGAGGAACAGCTGGGGCAGCAGGTGATTGAACGAAGGACCGGAGGGCAGGAAGGCGGTAGTTCTCGCTTGACGGACGCCGGCCGCGATTTGCTTTACCGCTATGAAAGCTTGGCGTCGGAGGCTCAGTCGAGTGTCAATGCCTTATTTGATAGAATCTTTAGTGATTTCTTAAATTAAATCACCTAAGGTCATAAAGAGGACATGAATTGTCAATAAGAATTCAATTGTCATCCGTTACAGTGTCACGCATATGCGCTAACTCGTGCGATAATACAGACACAGTCCAAAAGCCGAAGATTGCGCGGATACCGCGGGGAGGAGAGCACGATGACAGAGCAAAGTCAATCATTCGAAACAATCGAAAGTACCGAAGCGATGAAAACTGACCCACCGGTTCAAACAGAACCCGCGGTGCCTTATGCGGCGCCTTTGCCGGCGTACGCGCCTGCCTATGCTGAACCAAAACCGAAGAAAGTAAAAACGGGGGTGCCCGGACTCACCGGATTTGGGTTCACAGCCGCCTTGCTCGGCCTGTTCTTAATGCCTTTTTACAAGGAGGCATTTGACCAGTACCTGTTCTATGAGGGCGCAAAGGAATTTTTGCTGAACTATTATTACTACGCGACGATCTCGATCGGAAGCGTGAGCGCGCTGTTGGCCTTGTTGGGCCTTGTGCTCACACCGATCGGTGTGCATCTTTCGAGGCGGCGTCAAAGCGATGGACGGGCGCTCGGCATTGCCGGCACCTTGATCGCGCTTGTTGCCCTGATACTTATTGCGGCCGTGACGGTAAGTCATATCATGCTGTTCGGGTGGTTGTTCCCCCACTAAGACTGATCAAAGAAAATAAGGAGGCTTACGCCGTAAAATGAAAGAGAATAGTCGCGCGATGCAGATCGTCACCGGTAAGGTCTGGTATGACGCGCCCCCAATAGAACTGTTACGAGACATCGTCCTCATGGGTTATCAGGAGTTTCCCGATCGCGAGATGGTGCGCTGGCGTGTGAGACCCAAAGACAGCGAGCTTCAATCCCGTACGTACCGTGACCTAGCGCGCGATGTTGAAAAAATGCAAATTTGGCTCCAGGAGAAACTGCCCGTAGGCAGCCGCATCGCTTTAATTGGCGAGAACAGCTACCTTTGGATGGTGACTTGGCTTGCGGTAGCCTCAGGATTTGGCGTCATCGTGCCCATCGATCGGCTGTTGAAACCGGATGAATTGAAACCGATTCTTGAAAGAAGCGGTTCCGTGATGTTCATCTATGACGCTGATTGGCATGAACATGTGGACAAGATGGCCGATGAGCTGCCCGCATTGACCCACCGCGTGGTCATGGACCGGGGTATTGCCCCTGAGCCGCTTCGCGAGCGCATCGCTTCTTCACAGCCAAGTGAGCATCTTTATAGTCTCGATGACGAGCTGGCCAAGCTCCCGACGCCCGGTGATGATCCTGTATTGCTTGCGCCTAATGATCCGACGGATGACGCGGCAATCTTATTTACATCGGGGACAAGCGCCACCTCAAAGGCGGCCGTTTTGACTAATAAATCAATTGTCGCGGACGTCGTAGCGCTTCTGGGATCCGTCTACTTCCCGCCTCCTTTGTACACCTTGTCCATGCTTCCCATTCATCACGCATTTGAAAATACATGCGGTTTTCTGACCGTCATCGCCTTAGGCGGCACCATTCATGTGTTTGACGGCTTGCGCTATATCGGGAAAAATTTGGAAGAACATAAGGCGCATTTGACGGTTGTGGTGCCCGCGATTTTGGACGCAATTTATCGCCGTGTGATGAGCGAGGCGGCAAAAACAGGCCAGGCGAAGAAACTTAAATTAGGCATGTCAATTTCGACCTTCCTTTACAAGATGGGCATTGATGTACGCCGAAAAATCATGAAAGACGTCCTGGACAAATTGGGCGGCAATTTGAAATACATCATCTGCGGCGCGGCGCCGGTAGAACTTGATACTTTGAAATTCTTCCGAGCGATCGGCGTGGAAGTCCTGGCGGGCTACGGGCTCACTGAGGCATCCCCTGTGGTCTCAGGTGGCAATACATGTGTTAATGAATTTGAGACGGTCGGACAGCCGCTTGCGGGTGTGGTCGTCGCGATTGACAATGGCGGTAAAGGAGAAGGCGAAATTCTTGTGCGCTCCGACATCGTCATGAAAGAATACTTAGATGACCCTGAAGCCACCGCTGAGGCAATTGATCAAGATGGCTGGCTGCACACAGGCGACATCGGGCACTTCACACGAAAGAACAGTCTTGTCATTACGGGCAGAAGCAAATCTATGATCGTTTTGCCGAGTGGTAAAAAAGTTTTCCCGGAAGAATTAGAAGCGCTTTTGTACCGCCATGAGGTGGTCCGGGACGCGTTTGTCTTTGGTTATGCGGGTTCGGCGGGTGATGTGGTGATTACCGCGAAAGTTGTGATCAACCAGGATAAATTACGTGACCGGCTCAACCGTGAACCCACGGAAGCTGAGATGGCTGAAGCGCTCGCCACGATTATCGCGGATGTGAATCGGGGCCTGCCGTCGTTCAAAGAGATCCGCTCCTATTTCTACAGCTTGCAAGACATGGTGAAAACGACCACGCTTAAGATACGGCGCGGTGTCGAGCTGGCTCAGATCGAGGATTATTTTTCGCGCACGAAGGCTACCTGGCAATCGCTTAAGGGCAAAAATATAGACGCGATCATCGGCAATCTCCTACCGGAAGTTGTGAGAACGCGTTAAATAAAAGGGGAGGTTACATAATGACAAAGCTGGTTTGGTTGGTGAAAGCACCTGACGACAATCGTGACCCGAATCTTGTACGGTCCTGTGAAGATTTTCTGGGAGAAATTGAAAAATCACTGGGTGAATCGCTCACATTTTCCGAAAATTTAGAGGCTTTTAAACAGCAGTCGCTGCGACTGTTTTTTATTGGCTCCGGGGGTTCGGAGCAGGTTTTTAAAACGATTTACGAATCCGTCGACGGTCCCTATATATTGCTGACGACACGTTCGCATAACTCACTTGCGGCGTCCATGGAGATTTTATCTTACTTAAATGAGCAGGGCGAAAAAGGTGAGATTTTACACGGAAGCCCGGATGAAATCGCAAACAGGCTGAAACTTTTACTGCGCGTTGCCGATACGCGTCATAGGTTGGTGGGCATGCGCTTGGGTGTGACGGGAGAGTCTGACTGGCTCATCAGCCGACCGGTCGATGAAAAGATGCTCATGGAGCGTTCCGGGATGGAACTCGTCCATATTTCAATGGATGAGATTATCCGTGAAATCGACAAAAAAACGTATACGGACAATAAATGGACACTCGAGCTGAAAGCCAAAGGCTATGACCGCGAAGAAATGGAACGGGCCCTTGAAGTGTACGGCGCCTGCCGGCGGATTGTGGATCGTTATGAATTAGACGGTTTTACACTCCGATGCTTTGATCTTTTGGAACCCCATTGTATTACGGGCTGTCTTGCCCTGGGCATCTTGAACGCTGAGGGCATATGGGCCGCCTGCGAGGGCGACAGCCGTTCGCTTGTGTCCATGACAGTGATCGGGGAGCTTACGAGGCAGCCAGTGTTTATGGTGAACCCTTCCCGCCTTTATCCTGGTGAGAATAAAGTCGTGTTCGCGCACTGCATCTTGCCGCTCAACATGGCTCCCGAATATCGACTGACTACCCATTTTGAAAGCGGATTGGGTATATCGGTTGCGGCGGACTTTGAGCCGGGTGCCTGCACCGTGTTCAAATGCAAGGACGATTTTGAAACCTTCTATGCCGCCGA
>DIRK01000050.1 GCA_002427535.1 Mageeibacillus sp. UBA5438
GTCCTGCTCGTGGAGGGCTTACACGGGCTTGCTGCTGAGTTGATGGACCGCATTCCGAAAGAAAGGCGCCTTAGCTATTTCATTTTGCCCCATGCGCGTGTGCTCTCGGACAGGCGCATGCTCTCGGGAAGCGACATCCGCGTATTGCGCCGCATCAGCCGTGATGTGCGGCACCGCGGAGCGACCGCCATTGATACGATTGACTACTGGCCCATGATCGATCGCTCCGAAAGTGATTTCATCCCCCGTTACTTGGAGGCGGCGGATTTTTATATCAACTCCATCCTCGCTTACGAGTTTATGGTCATCGGGCCGATGGCGCGCATCGAGATTGAAAAATCGCTCGAACAATTCTTTAAAGGTGAATTGCCGCCCTCGTCTTATACCAATAATCCTTCGGGGCATTCTGATTTAAAACGGGCCATCGGCGAAGCGACACGCCTTTCCTATGTCTGTGAGCAGCTACCCGAGGTGGATCCTTCCTTTGTGCCGGATGATTCCATCCTAAAAGAGTTTCTCTAAGCTGCCCTATCCTATCTGTTTTAACTCGGTAACGGGTGACACTACAGCCGCGTTCATTAATCCCTATCATAGCTACAAATACATGAAGGGGACGCGGTTTTGCGCGTCCATTAAAGAAAGAATTAGGAGAAGAGCCATGACAGAGATTTTTAAACAGGACAATTTTCAGGAGAAGGTCCTTGACAGCGATCTTCCCGTTTTGATTGATTTTTGGGCAGAGTGGTGCGGCCCCTGCCGCATGGTAGGCCCGGTGGTCGAAGAACTTGCGAAGAACTACGAAGGCAAGGCGGTTGTCGGCAAGGTGAATGTCGATGAAGAGCGCAGTCTGGCACAAAAATATCGCGTGTTCAGCATTCCTACCCTGTTCATTTTTAAAGACGGCAAGGTAGTGGATCAGCTGGTAGGCGCAAGGCCCTACGACGATATCGCCAAAGTACTCGATAAGCATATCGGCTAAACGATTAAAACGAACCGTAGAACCCACGTTGCTTTTGAAGCACGTGGGTTTTTTAAACTCATTATTCGGAGGTGTTACCATGGCTCGATTATTACTTAAAGAAGAACAACAAAAACTTGATCACGAATTTTCCGAATTGACAGGGCTCCCTCCCATTGTGCTGATGGAGCAGGCGGCTTCCGGGCTCTCGGGTATGATTGAAAGCCTTCTTGATTCGTTTGAACCCAGAGATGAAAACGATTTTGATGTGCTCTTCGTCGCGGGCCCCGGCCGCAACGGGGGCGACGGATGGGCTTCTGCAAGGCAGCTCATGGCACAGGGCTACGAAGTCATTGTGTATGACGCGGCCAAAGATTTTGAAACATCAGGGGATGTGTTTTTGAACAAGTCTGCCTATCGGAGGTTGGGCGGGAAGATCGTGACCGAGCGGGATGAACTGCAAAATCGATTGCCGTTAATTGTGGTGGATGCTCTGTTCGGGACGGGTTTTGATGCCTCAAAACCACTGTCCGATCGGGCGAAAGCGGCCCTTTCTCTGATGGCGGATTTAAAAGAAAAGGATATTTGTGTGGTTGCCTGTGACATTCCGAGCGGCGTGGACGCTAACACGGGTTACGCTGTTTATGAGGCGGTAAAAGCCGATTTCACCGGCACCTTCGGACGTAAAAAGGTGGGTCTTGTAACGCATCCCGGTCTTTTATACGCGGGTGAAGTGATGGAATTTCCCATCAGCATGAGTGACGAGTTTGTCGAGCACGCCTTGGAGCGCGAGCGCTACGTCTGTCAACTGGATGCTGACTCCGCGTCGGATAAACGAAAAGATCATGCGCCCGACGGCCATAAGGGACAGTTTGGCCGTGTGATGCTGATCGGAGGCGCCGAAGGGATGACAGGGGCGCTTATCTTGGCGGCCCGTGCGGCTGAGAAAATGGGTGTGGGTTATACCATGCTCCGCGCGCCGGAGGCCCAGCTTCCGATCATCGCATCCGCGGTCCCCTCAGCCCTTTTGTCCTCAGTTCCTGAAGAAGGGATGGAGACCAAACGCGACTTACCTGAACCCGACGTCATCGCGATCGGCTCGGGGGCGGGGAAAGATCCCTGGGTGAAAAAAGCCATCAATCATCTTTTGCGCCAGCCGATGCCGATTATTATCGACGCGGACGGCTTGAACGCGCTATCCAGGATGATGGGTGCCTACGACATATTAAAGGAGCGCTATGAAAAGGGATTGCCGCCCGCAGTCTTGACCCCGCATCCCGGCGAGTTCCTGCGACTTGCGCCGGAAAGTTCCATGCTCCTTTCAAAGGATCGCGCAGAGGCCGCAAGGGAGCTTGCACAGCGTACCGGTTCGATCATCGTTTTAAAAGGCATGGCGACCGTCGTCGCGATGCCGGATGGCGATGTATACATTAACTCGACAGGCAACGTAGGCCTTGCCAAGGGTGGCTCAGGGGATGTGTTGACCGGCATGATCGCGGGCCTTGCGGCCCAGATGGATTCCATTTTTGACGCGGTCAAACGCGCGGTGTACCTCCACGGTCTTGTCGCGGATATCGCGTCAGAAAAATACCTCTCTGAGACAGTGATCACACCCGAAGATCTGATCGCAACGATTGGAGAAGCCCTGCTTTGCTAAGTGGCTTTATTTGGCCATGAATATTTGATAGGATAGGGATGTTTCCGGGGCGGGGTGTAATTCCCCACCGGCGGTGATGCCCTCATGTAAGGGACGAGCCCGCGAGCATATCGCATGACTAGGTGAGAATCCTTGGGCCGGCAGTTAAAGTCTGAATGGGAGGAACAACGATCTGTGATCAATGCCCCGGTTTTCCGGGGCATTTTATATTCCCGGGAGACTATTATCTGAAAGGAGCGGCCGTTTTATAATGTGGCCGCACAAAAGCTATGACAGAACAAAACAATCATTCTCTTGGGAATAATGCACGACAAGCAAGGACAAGATGGGTGGCCAAGACGGGCATCTTGTCCGCGGCGGCCATTGCGCTGATGTATCTTGAGATCTCATTGCCTTTGTTTCCCGCTTTTTTGAAATTTGATTTCTCAGAGATCCCGGCCTTGCTCGCCGCATTTTCCATGGGTCCTTTCGCCGGAATTATGGTGGAGCTTGTCAAGAACATCGGGCATCTTCCGGCAAGCCACACCCTGATGGTGGGGGAGCTTGCCAACTTCATCATGGGGAGCCTGTTTGTCGGGACGGCCGGGCTCATCTACCGCTACAAGAAAACGCGTGGGGGCGCAATGATCTCCATGGCCGCGGGTACCGTGGCGTTGACCGTGTCGGGGGCGCTAATTAATTACTTTATTACGATCCCGTTTTACATCACCGTCATGGGCCTGTCGATGGATGGTATTGTGGCCGCAACACAAGCCGCCGGCAATACCATGGTGAACGATTTGTCGAGTCTCATCTGTTGGGTTTTTGTTCCCTTCAATATTTTCAAAGGGCTTGTGGTATCCGTGATTGTCGGCCTGATCTATAAGAAGCTGAGTCCCCTGCTGCACCGCTGAGGAAGGGCTCCCCTGTGTTAGAATGATTTGATATCTCTTCGAAAAATAAGGAACAGGGGAGCGGATCATGAACCTAAAAGCCCCGCGTGGGACAAAAGATATTCTGCCGGAAGAAACCGCACAAAGACAGTATCTGGAACAGGTGTTTTCAGATATTTGCCAGCGCTATGGCTACCGCGAGATTCGCGTGCCGACTTTTGAGCATACGGATTTATTTGTGCGCGGCGTAGGCGACGCGAGCGACATCGTCAGAAAAGAGATGTACACCTTCGAGGACAAGGGGGGCAGAAGTATCACCTTGCGCCCTGAGGGGACGGCCGGTGTGGCGCGCGCCTTTGTGGAGCAGGGCATGGCGTCCCGGCCCGCGCCGGTTAAACTTTGGTACAACATGAATATGTTCCGCTACGAAAAGATGCAAAAGGGCCGTTATCGGGAGTTCTGGCAGTTCGGCTGTGAGACCTTCGGCAGTGAGAGCCCTGAGGCGGACGCGGAACTTATCGGTCTATTGGACAGTTTCTTTTTGGCCCTTGGACTGTCAGCGATTTCTTTGGAAATTAACAGTATCGGCTGTCCCGGATGCCGCGAGTCTTACCGTGAGGCGCTTCGCGATTATTACAGGCCGAAGCTTCATGAAATGTGCGAGGACTGTCAAGTGCGCTTTGATCTGAATCCTTTGCGCATGCTTGACTGCAAAGTCGACCACTGTCACCTGCTTTCACAAGACGCGCCGGTCCAGCTTGATTATCTTTGCGGGGACTGCGCCGAACACTTTGATCTTGTGAAAACCTATCTTGAGCATCTTGCTATTCGTTACACCGTCAACCCGCGTATGGTGCGCGGTCTTGACTATTACACGCGCACTGTTTTTGAGTTTATTTCTGACAATGTCGGGACCCAGGGGACGATTTGCGGAGGGGGCCGCTATGACGGCTTGATCGATGAAATCGGAGGCAGCCATGTGCCTGCGGTGGGTTTTGCGATGGGCGTGGAGCGGCTCATGATTGAGATGGAAGCGCAGGGCATCCCCCCGAGAGAAGAGGCGCA
>DIRK01000066.1:0-835 GCA_002427535.1 Mageeibacillus sp. UBA5438
GCGCGAGATCATGCTGCGCGACGATTTAGAAGAAGTCAATGTACTCCCCGCCCTCCACGCGGGCGGCGCCTGCTCCATGGCCGCCTACCGCCAAATGGAAGACCCTGTCATGGTGGAACATATTGAAGCCTCCCTCGGGATGGACATCGGGGACACCGAGATTGGTATGCATGTGCGCTTTGTCCAACGCCCTGTGAGGCTTGCCACCCGCACGATCGGCCGGGCACGCCTCACCGCCTTGATGTACAGGCCTAAACTGATCGGGGGCGAGCGCGCGCTCCACCAGCGTTAATCAATCAAGGCTGAATTTCAAACAAAAAGCCATGGTTGCAAAATTTCCAACCATGGCTTTTTTGGAGCCTGCGGACAGATTTGAACTCCCGACCTGCCGCTTACAAGGCGGCTGCTCTACCAGCTGAGCTACGCAGGCGCAGAAGTAATCGTACCTGATCCCCCTTTTTCTGTCAATCTTCGATAGAATAAAAAGGCATTCTAAAAAAAGGTGGTAAGTCATGGGGATATTTAAAGAGAAAGTTAAAGAAGTATCGGCGTCCGTTCTGCCCGTTACCCTATTTGTCATTATCTTGCATTTTGTCGCAACACCGCTACCGGGAGCCCAGATCGGACAATTCATACTCGGCGCCTTTTTAATCCTCACAGGTCTTTCCATTTTCTTAGTCGGCGTCGACCTGGGGGCTACTCCCATTGGCCGGCACAGCGGACGATTCCTTGTCGGCACAGGAAAACTGCCCATCCTTCTTTCCGGCGGGCTGATCTTAGGTTTTTTAATCTCCATCGCCGAACCCGATCTGCAAATTCTCGCCTCCCAGGTCCA
>DIRK01000066.1:1172-8417 GCA_002427535.1 Mageeibacillus sp. UBA5438
ATTTTTCACGACTTTGCCTTTGATGCCTCCGGCGCGACCACAGGCGCCATCACAACTCCCTTTATCTTAGCTTTAGCGGCCGGCGTCGCCCAAATTTCAGCCACCAAACAAGAGGACGCGCGCGACCAATTCGGCATCGTCGGGCTTGCCTCCGCAGGGGCCATCCTCGCCGTCCTCGCCCAGGGCGCTTTGCAAAAATCCTTCAATGCTGCGGCCCCTCCGAACAGCGGCTGGCAGCCGCCGACCCATTTTCTCGAACCCTTTCAAACGGCGACAGGCTTGGCTTTTCGAGACTCCATTTTCAGCATGGCGCCGCTTGTTATCATTTTCTTTTTACTGCATGTCACCGTTCTTTCCCTAAGGCGACGCGAAAAAACACGTATCTACACAGGGATGTTCTTTTGTTACTTAGGACTCGTCTTGTTCACCATCGGGGTCATGGGCGGATTCATGTCCACCGGCCACCTGATCGGCTCGGAGCTGGTACTTCGTAACCAGCCAATACTCACCGTCATCGCGGGCTTTTTCCTCGGCATGCTCACCGTCATCGCGGAACCCGCCGTCCACGTATTAACCGTCTCGGTTGAAGAGGAAACAGACGGCATTATTCCGAAAAAGGTGGTCCTAGCCTTTCTGGCGATCGGGGTCGCCTTTTCCGTCGCGCTCGCCGTCGTACGCATCTACACGGACGGCATGGAGCTTTGGCATATCCTTTTGCCCGGCTATATCCTCATCATGATCATGAGCTACTTCACCCCCGATCTTTTTCTGGGGATTGCCTTTGACGCCGGCGGCGTCGCCTCAGGCCCCATGACGGCGACCTTTATCCTCGCCTTTACACAAGGGATCGCGGCGGGCGTCCCCGGCGCCGACTTGCTGCTCGACGGCTTCGGCGTGGTGGCACTTGTGGCCATGGCCCCCTTGATTACCCTACAAATACTCGGTCTCATTTCGCTCTGGCGCAGTAAACGTCAGGCACAATTTGAAGAAGAAGCCGCGCAGGTTATCGCGGAATCATCTGAACCGGATGAAGCAGAGGAGGAGCAAAATGCCGAATCCTAAATCCCTCAGTCACGAAGCAAAAAGTCTGTTGACCATCATATCGAACCCCGGAAAAACGGATCAGATGGCGCGTTTTGCCCTTCAAAACGGCGCGCTGTCCGCCTACCATTGCTACGCTCACGGAACTGTGCCAAGCCACCTTTTATCACTCCTTGGCCTCGCCGGAGTGCGCCGCGAGATGGTCACCCTGACGGTCCCGAAAACACAGGGATCGCGCCTTTTAAATAACCTCTGTGAGCATTTCAATATAGGCAAAGAAACCCACGGCATCGCCTTCTTGCAGAACATGGACGATGGAGAGACCGACAGGGGCGACTATGAGTACGCCCTCATCGCGGTAGTCGTAAACGAAGGGGTCGGAGAAGACGTGGTAGACAGCGCCCGAAAAAGCCAACCTGTCGGCGCGACCATCTTAAAAGCGCTGGGCACGGCAGACCACAGCAAAATAACCTTCGACTTTGAGATCATCCCGCAAAAGGAACTCGTGCTCATCATCGCGCGCACATGCCATGTGAACGCGCTTCGCCAATCCATCCTAGATGGCTTTGACCTCGATGAACCCGGGCACGGCATCTTTTTCTCACTTGCCTTGGATGAAGTCCGCGGCATCCTCGATATGGTCCCCGAATGTGATGGAGATCCCACCGAAGAAACGCCCGCCCCGGGCTCGCAAAATGACCATACGGCTCTGCTGGTCGGGGTGGACCGAGGCCACAGCCACAACATCGTCAGCTGCTCTGAAAGTCATGGCGGGACTGGGGCGACCATCTTGCACTTCCGACGGGAAGAACCCTACTCACAGGGCTGGTACGGCCGTTTAGGCGACCTGGAAAAAGAAATCGTCCTGATCATCGCAAAAAAGGATCTCGCACTCGAAATAGAGGACAGTTTGCAAATCATGAAAAAATCGGGCGATCAAGAAATGGCGCTCAGCAAGTTACGAGTCACCCGCTTCTGCCGGCTGACCGAATTAGGTTAAGCAGACCTTAAGGCGAGGTATAGTAACGCGTAACGGCGTCCGCAATGGCCTCGCCGATCACTTCGCGCCCTCTTTCGGAAGTCAGAAGCTGTCGGTCAGAGTCATTGGACAGATAACCGGGACTAAACGACGCGGACACATAGTTCGTCAGTCGCAATACGGCCATGTCGCGCTCCTCGCCCTCACTTTTATCATCCTCGGGCGCCAGGAAAGGCTCCGCTTTTGCCAGCGAAGATTTCAAAAGCGAAGCCAGCTTCCTTCTCCCCTCGCTGTCGATATTCGTATAATTCGGAGCAAGCTTGTTCGCGTCCTGACCCACGGCATACTCATTATTCACCTGCTCCACAAAAGGAGCGGACATGAAGTAACTTTGCGAACCGTGACGCGACGGATCGTTTGGGTCATTTCCAAGCGCGAGACTGATAAAAAGCGTATCGCTGTACTGCGATTCAATATCGTAGAGTATACGGAGCTGGGGCGGCGTCCCGATCGAACCGAAAAGGCCCCTCCCGCCCGAGGAAGGACTGTTTTGATTAATCCGGATAATATCGCTCATGAGAAGCCTGAGATTATCGATCGCGTCCCGGTGATACCCCCCCAACTCTGCCGCTTCCCCGTAGCGGATTAAAGCCACTTCCGCCGCTTTAGCAACCGTCCTGAAAAAGGAGAACTCCTCGTCCGTCGTCCGCGTCATGACCACGGTGGCGCCCCGCTCGGCCAATTTTTTTTCCGCGATCAGCGCGATCTCAAGCACGATCCGCTTCTCGGTCACCACCCCTTCGCCCGTCCCCCACACAGCGCCCGTATCCGCTCCTCCGCGCGTCGCGTCAAGAATCACCGTAATCCCGCGCAAAGGTTCCACATCGCCTCCCAGCCCCAGGTAAGCGTCCAGGTTAGGCTCATGGAGTCTTGGGATGGACAGTGTCTCGGGCCACAGCCGCAGAGCTTCACCGCCCCGGGGCAGCTCGTCAGGATCGTTGTCATAGATGGGAAGATCGTAGAGCAGCACTTCACTCTCTTCGGGATCCTCAGAGGACAGCGGCTCTTGTTCGCTTGTCGGGTCAGTTTCGGGGTTCTCCCCTTCTGTGGGAGCGGGCATCGAAGTCTTGACCTGTTCAAAACGTTTAGCGCCGCGGATCGGTTTTTGCGTCACGCCGAAAAATGAGAGCAACAGCAAAAGGCTGCTAACGACGAGCAGCACGGAAACGAAACGGACTCCCTTCCTGCGAGACATGCGATCAATCCTTGTCAGATTGTTTAGAAAGCGTCTCGACTATAGACGCAAGATGTCTTGCGTGCGACCGGATCAGGGAAAGATCCGGCCCTTCAATCATGACGCGGATCAAGGGTTCTGTCCCCGATTTGCGCAAAAGGACACGACCCTCTGAAGCGAGCGCCTCTTCCACCTCTAAGACCGCGGAAAGGAGCGTCTCATGTTCCAAAATCTTGTTTTTTAAGCTCTCTTTGACGAGCACATTTTCCAATACCTGCGGAAAAAGCTGAATCACACGCCTCAACTCACTTAACGGCTGACCTTCGCCTAAACGGCGAATCGCGCGCAGGAAACGCAGCGCTGTCAGCTGCCCGTCACCGGTAGTCGCATCCTTTAAAAGGATCACGTGACCGCTCTGCTCGCCGCCTAAACAAAAGCCTTCCTGCAACATATGCTCCAGGACATAGCGGTCACCGACGGCTGTGCGGACAAGTGTCATCCCAAAACGCTTCGTCATTAGCTGCAGACCGATATTGCTCATGACTGTCGCCACGATGGTCTTTTTTGAAAGTTCATTTCGGCGGTCAAGATCCATCGCCAAAATCGCGAGCATGACATCGCCGTCACAGAGTTCGCCCTGGTCGTCAATCGCAATCAGGCGGTCCGCGTCACCGTCGAAGGCAAGCCCCATGTCGGCTTTTTCTTCGATGACATGATGCGCTAAGCGGTCGGCGTGCGTTGAACCGCAGTCAAGATTAATGTTAAATCCATCCGGTTCAACTCCAAAGGCGATGACTTCCGCGCCCAGGGCTTGAAAAAGCTTTGGCGCCGTATGGTAACTTGCACCGTTGGCACAGTCGATGACAAGGCGAAGCCCTGTAAGGTCGACGTCGGCAATCGACAACAGATGCTCAGTGTACATGTCTGCGCCTTCATCCAGGCGGATGAGCCTTCCGACCTTGTCGCCGACAGGCCGCATTTCAGGGGGATAGCCCTCTTTTACATGCGTCTCAATCTTATCTTCGATTTCGTCGGGAAGCTTGAAGCCTGAAGAGGAAAACAACTTGATGCCGTTGTATTCAAATGAATTATGCGACGCCGAAATCATGGCGCCCGCGTCCGCCTGGAGCTCAAGCGTCAACCAGGCAACCCCCGGCGTCGCGATGACACCCGCATAGACCACATCCGCGCCCGCCGCGTTAATTCCCGCGATGAGAGCAGAAGCGAGCATCCCGCAGGACACACGCGTATCGGCACCGACGACAAAGGTCGGCTTATGATGCGTTTCTTCCGTTAACACGCGAGCGGCCGCCATGCCGATCTCAAAAGCAAGATCGGGCGTCAAGTCGCGATTTGCGACACCCCTCACACCATCTGTTCCAAAAAGTCTTGACATTTAATAATCACTCAATCGTAAAAACGTTCACGGTCACCGTTCCCGGAATCAAAAGCTCTGTCTTGGTGTAGAGCAGCGTATTCGTATCGACTTGAACCTGAAGCTGCACAGGTCCCGTCCGGTTCACCGCGCTGACATCGATGAAGGCCGAAATTTTTCCCGGGTTGATCTCAGAGAGCACCTGAGACCTGCCTCTCAATGTGATCTGGACATTTGCGACAGGATAGCCCTGAATGCCAAAGCCGCGATCGCGTGCCTGATCGACCCCGTAATGCGCAAGCGGCACCGAGTAGGTTTTGGTCGTCACGGGATTGACCGTCACCTGGACAAAAAGCCACATGAAGCTAGCCAAAAAGATGGCTACCACCGCGAGGGCGGCGCGCTGTTTTCTGGAAAGATGCGACCTTGCGCGGTTGCGCGTGCCGTAATCACGTTTTTTCATTGCAACCGGCACTGTCTTTGTCAGCGTATCGTGGATATCGCCCTTCTCCTCACGCTCCGCATCATCGCGGAAATCGTGAGAGGAGAGAATATCTTCGTCCGAGTCGTTGCCATTCACGATGCCCTTTCGCTTCATGAACAGCATTCTGATTTTATTTTTGAAAGAGCGGTCCTCTTCTGTGGCCGTCATGCCGAGCAGGCGGTGAAGCTGTGTCCTTAACGCGTCCGCATTCCCGAGTACCAGCAAAACACCGTTGACCGCGATGCTGATCACCCCGCGCTCCTCGGAGACGACAATGGCAATCGCGTCCCCCATCTCGCTGGCTCCGACGGCCGCGCGATGGCGAAGACCGAAATCTCTTCTCATATGGTAGTTGTCCGAAAGCGGCACATGGACCCGCGCGGCAGCCACCCTTCCGTCACGGATCAGGACGGCCCCGTCGTGCAAGGGCGAGCCCGTATAAAAGATTTGACGCAGCAAGGCAGAGGTCACATTCGCGTCAATCCCCACAGCGTTCTCCTGCTCTTGCAGTTCGCCTAGGCGTGTGTCACGTTCCAGGATGATTAAAGCCCCCGTCCTGGTCTCTGACATCCATTCACAGGCGTTCACAATCGCCTCGATCATCTGGTGGGCGCTCGGGCCCCCGGAGAGCGTCTCAAAGCTCATGTAGGACAGGCGGTTTCGGCCGACGGCCTCAAGCGTTCGCCTCAACTCCGGCTGGAATATCACGATGATGGCAATCGCCAAAATGGAGATCGTCCGATTCAACATGAAGCCGATCGTATTCAGCCCGATGGCGCTCGCGACAAGGGCAAAAACAATAATGAGGATGATGCCCCGCAAAAGCTGCCAGGCGCGCGAGTCACGCAGGAGCAATAATATGAAATACAAGATCAGCGCCGTGATCGCGATGTCAAATAGAGCGATCACAACGTCGAGCGGTCCGCCTAGGAACAGGAGGCCGTCTGACAGGCTGTAGCGTAACTCCCTGAAAAATTCACCGATTTTTGAAAATAAGCTCGCTGACAAGAACGCTCCTTTCGCTCCTTTAACTCTTAAAATCTTTTTTCCATATTAGCATAAGCTGAGGCCAACAGGCTCAAAATGAAGTTTGACAACAGCGCCTCCCGGCTGGTATTATTCCACATGTTGCGACGTGTCATTGCCGATTAGTGTAACGGTAGCACACCTGACTCTGACTCAGTTTGTCCGGGTTCAAATCCTGGATCGGCAGCCACAAAGTCTTCGAATCATCCGATTCGAAGGCTTTGTTTTTTTAAAAAAACCTATTCCGCCAAAAACGCATCCCGCCAACCGGCAAGAAACGCGGGGAACGCCATACTTTCTAATGCCTGCCGATGAACGGCAAAAACGTTTGAATCCCCCTTATCCTGAAACACAAAACCTGATTCGACCCCTTCAACCCGAAGCTCCCAAAAACTGAGCTCCCACACACGATGCGAAAACACCACGCGCTTATCCGCCACGTAGCGAAGTTCCTGAAAAATCAAGTTCGAGAACTCACTCATCTTTCGCATAGCTTCTTCAACTTTTTGGCCATCATTTTTCTTGTATTTTTCGGGCAACAAAATAAACTCATAGAGGCCGTGAAGCAAGGCTTCGGTACGTTTCCTGCAAAACACATGGTTCCCGTCGTGGACAAGCACATAACTCATCCGGGACACGGGGCTTTTCTCACGCTTTTGGCGGAGCGGATACTCCGCCACCACTCCTTGTTGGTAGGCCCGGCAGACATGTGACATGGGACAGTCATGGCATAAGGGAGAAGACGAAAGACAGATCGTCGCGCCAAGCTCAATTAAAGCCTCCGAGAAATCTCCCGCGCGATGAGGGGGTATAAGGCCGCTCACGCGCTCCCTTACCGCCGCCTGTGACTTCACATCCCCCATGGTATAGGCTTCGGCGTCAAGGCGGGAGACGACGCGCAGGACGTTTCCGTCCACCGCGGGTTCAGGAAGGTCAAAGACAAAGCTCAAAAGCGCTCCCGCCGTGTATTCGCCGATGCCGGGAAGTTTTAATAATGTTTTTCGGTCTTGCGGCAATTCTCCCGCAAAGTCAAAAACAAGCGTTTTAGCAAGCTTCAAAAGTTGGCGTGCTCGCCGGTAATACCCGAGACCCTCCCAGTACTTTAA
>DIRK01000003.1:0-1828 GCA_002427535.1 Mageeibacillus sp. UBA5438
GCGTCACTCTTTATTACGAGACTCAATCTCAGGGAGGTTGACGACGCCCTCAACTGCACGGCTCCATTATCCCACGTGGTTTCGGGAGATAAAAGAATAGGCCGCCAAGGTGCCACGACCCTGACGGACATCAATATACAAGGAGTGTTGAATGAATAAAGCTAAGTCTTCCAATCGCGAGCTTCTGCTCAAAGCGGCACTGCAAAAAATACCCTGCGACCTGACGATCGAGAATATCCAATTAATAAACGTAATCACAGGTGAGATCTATCCCGCCGAGGTCGATGTGTTCGACGGAATTATCGTGCGCGTGCGGTCTCCCAAGGAACCACTCACTTTAGCATCCCTGGAAACCTTTAACGGACAGCAAGGTTTTTTACTCCCCGGATTTATTGACAGCCACATGCATGTCGAAAGTTCCATGATGGTTCCCCTGCATTTGAGCCAAGCCATTGTCCCTTGGGGCACCACGGCCATCTGCTCGGACCCGCATGAAATTGCTAATGTCATGGGTCATAAGGGCGTGAAGTTTATGCTCGATAATGCGTCTTTGTCCTCTTTGCGCCAATATGTCCTCGCGCCTTCCTGTGTCCCCTCGGTCCCCGGACTTGAAAGTAGCGGCGCTGACTTTTTTGCAGAGGACATCGCACAAATCCTCGATATGGAAGGTGTCATCGGTATCGCGGAACTGATGGATTTCGTCAATATCATTGAACATGAGGCGAGGATGCGCGACATCCTAGAGGTGGGGATTGAGCGCAATACATTTCTACAAGGGCACGCACCTCGCCTGACCGGAAAGGCGTTAGCGGCTTATCGTCTGGCAGGACCCGAAAGCGACCACGAGAGTACGACGGCTATTGAGGTCAATGAGAAGCTTCGAAATGGATTCCATGTCAATATGCGCGTCAATTCTTTCGTCGATAATCTAGACGATCTGTTAGAGGGGGTTAAAGATCATCAATGGCTCGACTTCGTGTCTTTTTGTACCGACGATGTCCATGCGGCCGACCTCTACCAATATGGGCATATCAACCGCGTCGTCGCAACCGCCATCCGCGCCGGTATGAAACCGCTTGTGGCGATTAAGTTGGCCACGATCAACGCCGCCCGCGAATTTGGGTTTAAAGATCTTGGAGCCATCGCGCCCGGGTATCAAGCCGATTTTCAGATCGTAGAAAACTTGTCCTTTGAAAAAGCGCCCATGTCTGTTTTTGTGGGTGGGCAACAAGTGGCCAAAAACGGCCTCTACCTCCGGACAAACGAACAGACAACGCGCGTGTCTTTTCCGAATACCGTTTCAATTCCTCAGATCGAATCGCCAAAAGATTTCTGGCTGAAAGCACCCGAAGATCTGCCCCGATTTGAGGTCGCCGCGCTTAAACCCTCTCCGGGCGGTTTTCTAAATGAAATCAATTGGATCGAATTACCGGTCAAAAACGGTCATATCTCGATTCAGGATCGCTGCGACCTGTGCTTTTGCGCGGTTGTGAATCGCTACGGCAATCGAAAGACGACGGTCAGTGTATTGGAAAATCCTCAATTGAAAAAGGGCGCGTACGGGAGTACCGTGGCGCATGACTCACATAACCTTGTCATCCTTTACAAGGATGCTGAGGATGCCTATCTCGTCGCGAAGACGCTTGAAAAAACAGGGGGTGGCATCTGTGTCGTCGAAGATAAGAAGGTCAAAGGATTACTCGAGCTTCCGGCCGCGGGTCTTATGAGTCCGCTCCCCGTAAAAGAACTAAGCGAACAAATTGAAGTGACTGAACAAGCCGTGAGAACCGTTTGTGACAAAAAAACTTCTTTACTTTACGCGGCGCTT
>DIRK01000003.1:2105-5032 GCA_002427535.1 Mageeibacillus sp. UBA5438
CTCAACCGCATCAAGATCTTTCTTCTTGATCTTAAACTCATCCATCACCTGGGCGAGGGGAATCGTACTGCTGCCAGCCACCTTGCTGCGTCGTATCGTTGCCAAAGGCCAAGAAACTTATCGCAAGAGCGCCCGTAAGCCGAAAAAAGGTCAGCGCCTTTGCCCCAACCTCGCATTCGTCTTCTTCCAAAACCACTTGAAATAGGGGCCGCCACAGGCAGTCTGCCTCTTTGTTTCAGGCAACCTACTCGCAAACAAATCACGGGCGAAATCTGCATCCAATTGAGCGCACTTCAGGGCCACATCTCGCTTTTTTGCCTCATCACAATCCATAGCATCCAGGATAAGACCATCGACTTCCTTCTCCAAAACTGCAAGTTTCTTACGAAGTGCTAACACATCAATATTGCCCGCAAGTACAGCGCGATGAACCCCCTCACGTTCCAACCAATGCTTCACGCCCTGCTCGTGCTCATCTTCTGTGAAAAAGATACTTTCAGATCCCCACCAAAACGGCTTAAACAGCGAAATACAGGGAATCGAACTTCCCGTATAAAGGCAATCCAAACCATCCTTTGTCAAACGAACGATCATGCTGGCGGTACTTTGGCTTGACACAATCCCCCCCGAATGCATACAAATACTGCCCATCGAACCCGAACAAAACTCCTTGTTTTGCTGCCTTTTTTCATGCATCCGCAAAATCTGTCTCGCAGTCCACATATCGACATGACCCTTGTTTTTGTTTAAGTGATTAAGGGCCAGTGACCGCCTTTGTCGAAACTTCGTAAACAACGCGTACTTCTTATCTTCGTAAGCCTTCGTGAAACTGAAGTTCTCTTTTGATTGAGCCCAACCCTTTTGAAGCGCATGGCCGATTAAATCGGGATGGCATTGAGCAAACTCCTCCTCAATCGACAAGCCATTCGAGATCACGCCAAAATCCTTCACAGGAGAGGCCGCCCAATAGGGACCTGCCGTCTCTAAGATGTAAGCCTTTTCTTTATCTGCGATCAGGAAACCATTATGGTACTCGAGATTACTCTCATAGCCCCCCCTGCCGCCCTGCCCGTACTGATCCAAAAGTTCCGTAATATAATCCAAGGCCTCATCGGCTGAGCTCGTACGCTCAAGCGCCAAGCGGATCATGTCCATACCCGTCAACGCGGGAGGACCGTAAGGCACCTTCGTAAACACACCCTCATTGCCGATCACGACACCGTATTCATTAAAGCCCATCTCCGCGCCCCACATCCACGAGGGACGACTTAAGACCGTGGCATAGGAGGTTGCCACTTGAGGCACGGTAATATAGGTCGCCTGAATATTCGGATTTTTTTCTAGATCGTGATCCATCCTCGGTTGAAACAACATATACTGCGGCTCATTCGCGTCACGATCACTGTTCTTACCAAAAATAATGCTGCCATCAATGGTTGTATTTTGCATCGCGATAAACGTGTCACACATGGCACTTACTCCTTTAATCTTTAACCCAAACAAAAAGGAGTATGGGGATGATCTATGGAATCAAAAATACCTTCCCGCACACTCCTTAAAAAGTACATCGCCGCATTTCGCGGCGATGTCCCATTCATTTAACCTACCGCGCCACTACAGTACTCGCATAAACCATTTGTCGGAATCGTCGTCGCACCGCAATGCGGGCACGTCACCGCCACTTTTGGCGCGTTCATGGCCGCGACCTCATCGCGCACATCTTGTCTTACCTGCAAAAGCGCCTCGCGGATCTCTTCACCTAAGGTCTCCATCTCGCGGTACTCCATGCTCCTGCGTGCAACCTCTTCGCCTCCCGTCTTGAACAGACGGGCCGGAGGCGGCTCCACCATAATAGAGCTATTATTCAGCTTAAAGCGAATCTCATTGAACCAACGGTGGTTCACATGAATGATCATGGTGAGATCGTAGTAATACTGATAACGAGGCGGATTGTAACTTTGTTCTTTGCCTTCCTTATCTCGCTGCTTCAGCTCTGACTGGCGCTCATCGATATCGACATGACAACCCGTCACCTGAGCAAAGTCCAACACGTCCGGATTTTCTTCCTTCCAGCGCTTTGAACCCGAGACAATAAACTTCTTCTTATCTTCATCAAGGATCACCTTCGTCCATCTGCCCAGCGTACGCGTCGCGTTAAAGGCGGCGACCGCATCTTTATTCGCCTCGCGATAGGCCAAATGCTCCTTGATGTCCGCGACCGTACTTCTGCGCCGCTCACTGAAGAAAGGAGAAAGATTCTTCGCGCATTCTTTACAAAGATTGCCATCTTCGAGCTTGCGGTTACCCAACAACTTAATCCGCTGTCCGCAGATATCACAGAATTTCTTATCAAATAAAGCCATACGAATCCTCCTTAGTTTTTATTCATTATATTCCATATCCTACGGAAGTATTTTCATCACACCGACACCCATTTTTTCATCTTTACCGATGTCTTCAAATTCGACTCTCACCCAAGCATCATCCGCGTCCACCGCATCCCAGTAATAAATATCCGCCACTTCACCTTGGTAGAAACGCCCTTCAATGCCATTAAAGAACTCATCGCGGACCGCCTCATAATTCATCTCTCGTAAAGAGAAGTCCTGCCACGCCGCGCTCACACGATCATGGATAATTTTCAACTCTTGCACCGTGTAAAACGGCACCGCCTCAATCTCGAGAGGGGGTTCTTTATCCCCATTCCCTTCATAGTCGCCCTCTTCCAGCATTCCAAGATAGTACGCGTAACTTGGCGGAAGGTCGCCGCCCTCATTTTCTTCCTCTATCCAAAGCTCACCCCAGGGGCGGAATCTGAACATAAAGGAAAAGCCGCCTGTGTCGCCGCCATCCGGATCGATGTAGGTATCGCTTATTACAAGCAACTTGCCCTCATTGATCGGGGAAAGCGCAAACCACCAATCGGA
>DIRK01000003.1:5294-6683 GCA_002427535.1 Mageeibacillus sp. UBA5438
TGATCCACAATCCCCCCCGCAAAAATCTCCATGGTACCGACACCGTCATCATCGACATCGAGGGTCAGATAAGCGTCATCGTAGTAATCTTCGGAATCATCCCAGGTCGTGCCCCAAGCTTCTGAAATCCAAAAATAGCCGTACCATTCACCATTCCAAACGCCGGCCGCATCCAGTGGCTCCGGCTCTGTTTCTTCGGGATCTGTTTCTTCGGGATCCCCTGTCGGTTTTGGCAGATTAATCGACGCGCCTTCTTTCACCAGCACAATCTTCATGCCAAGGTCCATAAAGTCCTCAATCAGCATCAAGGGGCCATCAACTCGGGCCGTGATAAATTCTGTTTTACCGGCGCTAATGATCACCGTATCACCCTTTTGGGCCCAGGTATATTGGTCGGTATCGCCATCCACGTGCAGTTCGCATTTCCCCCTCGCCTTCAGCTCGATGACAAAACCGCCGTCAAAGACTTCTTCCGCGGCCGATTCGTCGCCAAACATCTCCACGGTCGCCGCAAGCCAATTACCTAGAAGCGGATCGTCAGAAGGGCCATCACTCTCTTTCTTACCGCAGCTTACGGCAAGCGACAGTGCGAGCAGAGCGACCAAAGCGATCGCAATCAATTTTTGAACTTTTCTCATTTGCATTCCTCTCTCCTTGCTAATCTTATTGAATTAAAGACTCCAATTTGGACAAAAGGTAATCAATACTGACATCAAAGTAGAGAAAATCGTCAATCCTATTCTCACGCTTTGCCTTAATCGCCAGCTGACAGGCCGGTTCATCCAACTCAGAACAAAGAAGAATCTGCTTACTGGACGGCTGGTCCACACGAATCGTTTCGCAAATTTGAAGACATCGCTCGGCGGTCTCCCCTCCGCTTGATTCAGGAATCTCTACCACCACTACCGACGAACCTTGGTCTTTGGCAACGCCCGCCGCGTCTTCATAATCTTGAATCGCGAAAATATCAAAATTCGCACTCGTTTTAGAGTGTCGAATCAGAGCGTCCGAAAACATCCTTCGCCGCATAATAAGCAGCACCTTCTTCTTACCCATAACATAAGTATAAAGATTCAAAGCCCCGTTGCCCTACCCCCCATGGGTAGTTTTACAAAAAAAGGAGGCCTATTGAGCCTCCTTTCATACGCGATTGAGTTGCTTATTTTTTGCTGTTTCTTACTTTTTATCCAGCTCATAGCTCGGACGGATGGACTCATCCGCTACCAAGCTCATATGGGATCCGTCAATTTTGTAGGTGTAACCCAGCGCTTCATCCCATATGGACAATTCAATGGTGATGGCATTTCCGCTAAGCTCATAGGTACCTTCATCTTTGAATCCAAATTCATTTTCCATCTTGCAGCCGCCCTTGCCGTCAAAAATCCAGGT
>DIRK01000003.1:6921-14757 GCA_002427535.1 Mageeibacillus sp. UBA5438
CCACAGGCGGTCATGGACAAGACGATCATGAGGGCCATCACGGTCGCCAGTACCAGCATGATTGATTTTGTTTTTCTCATCACTTTGCTCCTTCCCAAAAATATTCGATAATTCATTCGAATTACCATTATCCTAGCAGTCATGGAATCCGACGACCCTACCCGTAGTGGGTAGTTTTAGTAGAGGGGATTAATCCATCCGTTTGAAATCATATAGAAAGCAAGATCCACCGCACGTGAAAAACCCGTCTTCGCGAGCATATTGGATTTATGGTATTTCACCGTATTCTCGCTGATGAAAAGCGCCTCCGCGATCTCCTTATTGGTCATATGGCGGCACATCAAGCGGAGCACTTCCATCTCACGCTCGGTTAAGGGCGCTTCACCCACCGGCATCGGAATCGTCCGAGGCTTGGGGTAGAACAGCTCCCCTTGCATGACCCCGCGCGCGACTTCCACAAAGTAATCAAGACTTTTGTTCTTGAACACAAAAGCGTGTGCGCCCGCCTCCTGGGCCCTTGGCGCGTAAGTAATCTCATCAAAACCCGACATGACAATGACCTTCACATCCGGAAATGCCTCACGGAGCGCGATCGTCGCGTCAAGTCCCGAAGCGCCACCTTCGGTGCAGACATCCATAATGACCAAATCAGGGCCGAGCCTCTCACAATAATCGCTTGCGCGGCTGGCGTCCGTTAGGGTCCCCACCACGGCAAAATCGCCCGCATTAAGCAGCGCATAGGTCAATGAATCACACATTGACTGATGATCGTCCACAATCAAAACACTATACATCCCGCGAGCCTTTCGGGAGTCGGGCTTTCAGCGTAAAACAAGGATCCAACTCAATCATGAGCGTCCCGCCATACGGTTCAAGGCGTTTTTTCATTCCGGTCAAGCCTCCTCGCTCCGTGATCGGTCGTGCCGGCAGCTGTCCATCGTTTGTGATCGTCAGGAGATGCCCCTTTTCGTCCGTTTCAATCTCCGCCGTGATAACCGTCGCAAAGCCATGACGCACAGCGTTGGTCACAGCCTCCCTGATGATGTTCATCATAAGCTTAGCGCCCTCTTGCGCATCCGGCAAATCACCCACAAAGTCAAATGCCACACCGATGGACGCTAACGCTTGAGAAAGGCTGTTCAACTCATCTTTGGGTGTAGGCGCATCCTTTTCCTTTTTCAATTCTTCCAAAAGACCTTCCGACAATGAACGCAAAAGCGCTTTATCAACCGTGGCTCCGCTTCTAATCGTCCTCAAAATAAACGACAAGCGTTGCCCCAACACATCGTGCGCACGCCTTTTGGCCCGCTCAGTTTCCCGATGGCGAATCAGCTGGTAAGACTCTTCCACCGCCTCACTCAGCGCTTGCCCGATGAGGGTCAATTCATCTTCTTGCTTCCTCAGGCGATCCGTCAGCTCCCAGCGACGGGTGACATCGGTTGCCGTGAGCTGAATAAAATTTTTCTTCTTATAAGGGAGCACAGCCGTTTTAAACAGCCAGGCGGATTGGTCCGGGGTCAGGCAGACAATGCCGCCCTCCGAACGCATTCTGACACAACCCTCACACAACGTTCCGCCGAGCAGCAGTTGGTAAAAAGCTTCACCGTTTCGCATAATCTCACCCGCGATTGTTTTCATAAGGCCCTGCATGCGCGCGTTAGAAAGCAAGATGAAACCGTCTTTGTCACTAAACAGAACCCCCGTATGCAGATGATCGATGGTGTTCTTAACAGACAGTGCGGAAAGACTCGTCCGCGTCTCGCGGTTACGCCGAATGATGATGTGAACACCCCGGACCAAAAAGATCAGGATGGCGCTAAAGAAAAGGTAGGGAAACACCCGCCCTGTCCAAGCTTCGAGCCAGGGAAGCGTCAAACTAGCCGACAGGCCGACATAGAGCGGCATGAACTTCTTTGACAAGCCCGCGACCACCGCAGAAGAGAAAAAGACAAGGCCCCAGGCGATCACACGGAGCGTGAAGTAACCGGTCGGAACAATCATGCCAATAGACCATGTTTGCACGATCTCTCCGTGCAGCAAAGAAAGCACCAGGAGATGGCACAGCACCCAACCTTCCAGCATGTTTTCAAGGCCTCTTTTTATCCCACCGCGGCGCCGCGACACGCTGATCACCACATTCAGGGCCTGTAACAACACCGTAAGCGCGATGAAAAAGGTCAAAACCAGCCGCGACAGCTCATGCCAGCGATAAAACTCAAGCATGGCCGACCACCTCTTTTGGGAAGGACAAGCTAATGCCCGTCGCGTCATCCAAGTCCCTTATCGAGAAGCGGCCACCCGAAGCGTCAATGGCCTCTTTTAAAACATCGGCAAGGTCAAAGTAACGTGCGTCCTTTGAGGGCAAAAGCCGCATCGTCAGCCGCTCACCCTCATCTGAAAAATGCGCCAGCATCACGTCGGAGTCAGTGCGGATCGCCCAATCAATCACGGCGTAAAAGAGATCGTAAAACAAAGACGCCGCGCGCACGGGGAGCGGTTCTTTCATCGCGTTGCTGACCAAGATTCGGATCCCCGCGTAATCCGCGATCTCCGCCAGTTCATCGACATAAATAGACCATTCGTCCGTCGGCAAAGAGTCACTTTCCTGTTCTCGGAAAAACAAATTGCTCTTGCGCTTTACGTAGCCGAGCAAAATGGCCACCCCTGCCGCCTCATAGGAGGAATCCTCTGTCATTCCGAGCGTTTCAATCATGGAGGACAGGCGCGCGATATGCGCTTCGATTTCACTTTCCAGCTGCGCTGTCAGATACCTTTTCGCAAGGTCCGCGTCGATTGCCCGCCTTATCTCCACCTTTTCCGCCAGCATGGCATTGGCTTTTTCAAGCTTTTTCACCGACGTCTCAATCTGCCGATTCAGGCGATTCAAGCCACTGACATCTTCCTCCCAAAGCGCGTAACCGCCGGTGATCTCCTTGGCAAACAGCAAGGTATCACGACCCTGCTCCACCGGGTACGGATAGGCGCGGACCACCTGTTCAAACAAATCGTATTTAATCGGGACCGCGGACGCGGACAACAAGGAAGGCACGCCTTCATGATCGTAGATTTGCATCTTCAAGGGAGAATGCGAGGAAAGCCTGGCGTATTTACTGTTCACGGGGATAAGGCCCGTCTGCATACACACCTCCATGAACATGAGGACAAACAAGCCGACCACCATCGTGTAATCGCTCTCTCTCGCCATAGGCACGCGCGTGGTGTAACCGATCGTATACAGAAACAAAAGCCCGCATAATGCAAGGGGGAAGATGAATGCCCTTTTGCGAGGCGTCTTGCGGCTCTTGATCATCAGGAGTACCACCGCCGCGATCATTTCAAGCACCCAGGCGGCGGTGACGAGGTAAAAAATGCGGCCGTAACGATATTGCGTGGCCCACTCGAGTTTTGAAAAATCAAGCTCAAACACCTGTAAATGAAGATCATTGGTCAGGACCAAAAGCATCATTAAAACATTCCAGGAGGTCACAAAACGCATCCACAACGGAATTCGGGGCTGCGTGTCGAACTTATCAATCGCCCAGGCCAAACCCAAGAGCAGTAAAGGCAAGGTCAGCTGGAAAACATAGTAGCTGTACCATAAATAGCGATTGGCGACCGTCTCCTTAATGATCTGATACTTCAACAGGCGTACGGTCATCCACAAAAGAAGCACCGTGCCCGCGAAAAAGACCACCCGCCGCATATCCTTTGCAAGGGTGCGGCGCATGACGGAAGCGGTCCAGACGATGACAAGCACCATGTATACAAGCGCGAAGAACTGATGCTCCCGCGCGTCCGCCGAAGAATACAGACGAGCCGACATCACCCTTCTGCTAAAGACGCGTTCCGCGTCTTGCAAAATATGATTCAGTTCATAGTAATCGGTGAGAACAGCCGCTTGCCCATAATCAACGGTTGCCAGCACACCCTCCGCCCGGCCGTCTAAGAGACGAAAACCCGACGACAACAGCTGCGTATCCATAGCTTCCAAAGTTCCAAGCTTGTCCTTTGACAGCAAGCCCTTTTCAAAGGAAAGCGTGCCCTCTTCGGGGACGATAATCTCAAGATTATGGCCATTTTGAACGAGCGCGGCCGCCTGGTAGTCAAAGCAGATAATAATGGGCGGTTCCAAACTGTTTTGGATAAGTCGCTTTTCTTTTTGAAGCGTGGACAATAAGTCAGAAACATCCTTCAGCTCAAGCGACGGGCCGTCTATGCCGTAGGCCATCGCGCCCATGATGAGCTGCAGATGCGGTGGTTTTGCGGCCATACCGACCCTTTCGTCAATCTTCGCAAGATCTGCCCATCCTGAAATTTTGGCGTCCGTTCGATCGCGGTCAGCGGCAATGATGACCGTCGCAAGATAATGCGGATACCAAAAGTCGGCCAATCCCATTTCCACCGCGGGCACCGCCTGACTGTCAAAAGACTCTACGGCGTATCCTTGTTCGACAAGCGAAAAAGCCCAATGTTTGCCATCCAACACAGGATACGGGGAAAAGGGGGCACCGTCGGATACCGCTGAATGTGGAGGAGAAACGGCGACACAGGACGACAACAAAAACAAACAGAGGCTCAGCACCGCCCCTATCACAAAAATTCGTTGAGGTGAATAATGCAACTTGTTCAATCAGGCGCCCTTTATCAGTGATGCCTGATTATAACAAATGTGCTTATCAGAGCGCCGCAAGCTTGGCGAGGAGGTAATCAAGTGAAGTATCGTGAAAGACAAAGTCATCCGCCAGGCCTTGTCGAATCGCGTCAATCACGGCTTTTCGTTCTTCGGGATGATTTTGCGCCACAAGAAGTAAAAGGCGGCAGTTGGGGAGTGCCTTGCGCAAACGTCCACAAAGCGAACAGCTGTTCTTGTCTTCATACCTATCCGTCACATCGATCACCGCGACATCGATGCCGCTCAAATCAGCGTCCAAAATCGTCTGTTCCGGATTCAGTATCAAGATGGGTTCGAGATTCAGTTCGGGCCTATTTTTAATGGCGGCGGCAAGGCCTTGGGCAAATACTCTGTTTGTTGTAATAAAGCCGACTCTTTTCATGTGAGGATCCTTTCAACAAACAAGGGCCGTGTTACTTAGTATGGCAATTGTAAAGAAATTACAAGGCGGCGACCCTACCCATAGTGGGTAGTCTTCGTGTTACTTTTTGAAAAATGCCTCTGAATCCTCCGGCGCTTCCTCTCGCTGAGTGTCGGTATAGCACCGTATCGCGGAGGTCACCGTGATGGTGTAGCGCAGAAAGGCGTACTCGCGCCCGTATTGTCGCGCGCGGCGATGTTCGAGCGCATTGCGCCAGCGTTCGATGGAAGCTTCATCTTCCCAGACCGAAAGACTGAGCAGCTTTCGCTCATCCTTAAGGCCTGTGAAGCGCTCCGATCTTATAAACCCGGGGGTTTCTTGTAGGGCCTTATTTAATTCGGCCGCGATCTTTAGGTATTCATCTGAACATTCAGGTTTTACGATGACCTCAAAAAGAACGTATCACATGGTATATTTCTCCTTCCCTCCCTTATTATCTTACTCCTGCTGTAAGATTTTGCGTATTGACTAGCATATTTTGTATAAAATTCCCACCTCATTCCTGTTTTCGTTTCCAAATCTCCGCCAATTGGCATATAATTACTGAAGGAACCTCTTGGAATAAGACATCTTCGGAAAGGACTGGAGGAAAAACATGAAGAAACTCATTGCAATCTTTCTCGTCGCCTTTATCGTGCTCGGCTTTACCGTCGGCTGTAATGGAGGTGGGGGAAAAGGGGATGTCATAAAAATTGGCGTCTTCGAACCTTTTACAGGCGCTAACGCCTCTGGAGGAGAGCTGACCTATGAGGGCATCGAGATCGCGCTTGAGCAAGTTCCTGAAGTGCTCGGACGCAAGATCGAAGTCATTAAGGTCGACAACAAGTCTGAAACGGCGGAGGCAGCCAACGCGGCACAACGCCTCGTCGATCGCGACAAAGTCAACGTCATCATCGGCAGTTATGGATCGAGCCTCTCGATGGCCGCCGGTGAAATCGTGAAAAAAGCAAAGGTGCCCGCAGTCGGATGTTCACCCACGAACCCCGCGGTCACCCTCGACAATGACTACTATTTCCGCGTATGCTTTATCGATCCCTTCCAGGGAACCGTGATGGCGAACTTCGCGACGAAAAATTAGGCGCCAAGACAGCGGCCGTCATTAAAGACGTACAGCAAGACTACTCAGTAGGCCTTGTCAAATTCTTTGTGGACAGCTTTAAGGCCACGAACGGTGAAGATTCCATCCTCGTTGAAGCGTCTTACAAATCAGGCGATCAGGACTTCTCATCGCAATTGAACAACATCAAGCAGGCCAATCCGGACGTCATCTTCGCGCCCGGTAACTATGGCGAGAGTGCCCTTCTTATCAAGCAGGCGCGCGCGCTCGACATGGATCAGCCCATCCTGGGCGGCGATACCTGGGAATCCGGTGACTTTATCGACATCGGGGGCGCGGCAGTCGAAGACGATGTATACTTCTCATCGCACTTCTCATCCGCCGAGCCGATCAACGCCGAGTCGGACAAATTCCTGACACTCTATAAAGAGAAATACGGCAAGGAAGCCAACGCTTTCGCCGCGCTCGGATACGATGCGTACATGGTCGCCATCGACGCCATTAAACGCGCCGATTCAGCCGATCCTGTCGCCATCCGCGACGCGCTTGCCAAAACCTCAGGCTTCATCGGAGCCACAGGAACCATTACGCTCGATGAAAACGGCGACGCCGTCAAATCAGCGGTCGTTAACACCATTGAAAACGGTGCCTTCAAATTCCTGGTCAAAGTTGACCCCTAGATAACCACAAGCCTTTGGGAGGCTGCCCTAGGGCAGCCTCTCTTATTATGAGGGATTCGCGTATGAGTTTTTTCATTCAGCATCTGATCAACGGCTTGTCACTTGGAAGCCTTTACGCTTTAATTGCCATCGGCTATACGATGGTTTATGGTATTTTGCGCTTGATCAACTTCGCACACGGTGACGTGTTTATGCTGGGTGCCTACCTCGTGTTTTACGGCATGATCTTCACGCCGTTCCCTTGGTGGGCCGTCATGATACTGGCAGCCGCCCTGACCGGCTTATTCGGTATCGTCTTAGAACGCTTGGCTTACGCACCACTTCGTAACGCGCCGCGTATCAATGTTTTGATTTCCGCGATCGGCGCGTCTTTCTTGATGGAAAACCTGGCCATTTTAATCTTCGGCGGACGCCCGCGCGCGTTCCCCGTTCCGGCATTCATGGAGCATATCGTCCGTATCGGCCGTGTCTCGTTTTCCGTCGTACAGGTCATTATCCCGGTCGCCACTTTGTTGCTTCTTTTGGGATTGACCTACATTATCCGCACGACAAAAACAGGGATGGCAATGCGCGCGCTGTCAACAGACTATGAGACAGCCAGTCTCATGGGCATTAACATCAACCGCGTCATCTCCTTCACCTTTTTTATCGGATCCGTTCTGGCCGCAGTGGGAGGCATCCTCTACGGCTGCCGTTACCCGCAGCTCATTCCTATGATGGGCGTCATGCCCGGTATTAAGTGCTTTATAGCGGCGGTCGTCGGTGGTATCGGCAACCTGACGGGCGCCGTCATCGGCGGACTGCTGCTCGGGTTCAGCGAAATCATGATCGTCGGGCTGTTGCCCACCTTGAATGATTATCGCGACGGATTCGCGTTTGTCATCCTCATCTTGATCTTGCTCTTCAAGCCCACGGGGCTCTTCGGGAGCGCGACGAAAGAGAAGGTGTGATGATGAAAAGATTAAAATCGCTCGACCAAGACCTTCGAAAGCACTTCATCGGCGTC
>DIRK01000003.1:15138-18599 GCA_002427535.1 Mageeibacillus sp. UBA5438
GAACCTGTGTTTCCGATTTTGAAACAGATTCAACTGCCCTACCTCCCGGCTCTCCTTATCGCGGGACTCATCACGGCCTTCATCGGATTTTTGATCGCCCTTCCCGTCCTGCGACTCACGGATGATTATCTTGCGATCGCAACCCTGGGATTTGCTGAGATCATCTTGGTGTTTATCCGAACGCAATTTCGCATCACGAACGGCGCGCTCGGACTAAAGGGGATCCCGCAGCATGAAAATTTGCTCTTGACGGCGGCACTGACGCTTGTCGTGATCCTTTTCATGATCTTTCTTACGCGATCGAGTTACGGAAAAGCGCTGGTGGCCATCCGAGACGATGAGATCGCCGCCCAGGCGATCGGCATCAACATCTTCCGCCACAAGGTCGTGAGCTTTTCGATCAGTTCATTTCTGGCGGGGATAGGCGGCGGCATGCTGGCTGCCTTGGTCGGCACGATAAGCCCGGTGCAGTTCCAGTTTGTGCTCACCTTCAACGTCCTTCTGATCGTTGTATTGGGCGGGATGGGGCGCATCTGGGGCAATGTCATCGCCGCGATTGTGGTCACCGGTATGCTCGAATACCTGCGTATCCTGGACGAACCGATCAACTTCCTGTTCATTAAGACAGACGATGGTCTGCCGGGACTCCGGATGGTCGTTTTCTCCATCCTCCTCATGGTCATCGTCATCTTCAGAAGACCGGATCGCCGCTTCTTAGAGCCCGCGCGGGAAAAGGTCGCACAGTCGATCAAGTCGCTTTTGACCAAAAAGAACGGAGGGACACCCAATGCTTCAAATTGATCAAATGACGATGCGATTCGGCGGTGTGGTGGCAGTCTCCGAAGCCACAATGCAAATCAATAAGGGCGAGATCATCGGCCTGATCGGTCCGAACGGCGCAGGAAAAACGACCGTCTTCAACGTCGTAACGGGCATCTATCCACCGACAAAAGGCAAGATCTTCTTTAACCCCGGTGAGGGAAGCGTCGATATCTCGGGCAAAAAGCCCAATGTCATCTGTAAGCAGGGCATCTGCCGTACGTTCCAAAATATCCGGTTATTCAAGAGCATGTCCGTGTACGAAAATGTGTATATGGGCCACCATATGGACTTGAAGTCAGGCTGGCTTCAGGCCATCTTCCATCTGCCCCCGTACCCCAAAGAGGTGCGCGAGAACCGCGAACACACAGAATACCTCTTGGAAAGTGTCGGCCTGGCGGATGAACGAAACGAGCTGGCAACCTCGCTGCCCTATGGTATGCAAAGGCGCCTTGAAATTGCGCGTGCCTTGGCCACACGACCAAAACTCCTCTTACTGGATGAACCGGCCGCCGGCATGAACCCGCAGGAAACCAAAGATCTCATGGCTTTTATTAAGAAGATCCGAGACGAATACGACCTCACGATATTCCTTATTGAGCACCACATGGATGTCATCATGGGGGTCAGTGAACGGATCTATGTCCTCGACCACGGTGTCATGATCGCCGAAGGCACGCCGGAAGTGATCCAAAGCAATCCGAAGGTCATCGAAGCGTATCTGGGGGTGGAATAGATGTTAAAAGTCCATGATTTGCACGTCAGCTACGGCGGCATCAAAGCGGTCCGCGGGATTACGCTCGATATTGAAGACAACAAAATTGTGACCTTGATCGGGGCAAACGGCGCCGGTAAATCGTCGACCCTGCGCGCCATCATGGGGCAGATCCCAAAAGCCGGAGGGTCGGTCTTTTTTGACGACCTTGAACTCACAAACATGAAGACCATGGATATCGTCAAGTCAGGGATCTCCCTGTCACCGGAAGGGCGGCGCATCTTCCCGAACCTCACCGTGCGTGAAAACCTCATCATGGGCGCTTATACGGTGAACGATAAGCGTGTCATTGACGATGGGATCAGCCGTGCCTTTGAACTGTTTCCCATCCTGGAAGAACGCTCCTGGCAAAAGGCGGGGACACTGTCGGGGGGTGAACAGCAGATGCTGGCGGTCGCCCGCGCCCTGATGATTGAACCGAAACTCCTGATGCTCGATGAACCCTCACTCGGACTTGCGCCCATGCTGGTCAGTGATATCTTCGACATCATTCGCGAGCTACACGCGCGAGGCAACACGATCCTTCTGATCGAGCAGAACGCTAAAAAAGCATTGGAAGTATCCGACTATGCCTATGTACTTGAGACCGGTGTCATTACACTGGAAGGCACGGGGGAAGAACTTTTGAACAACCCGAAAGTGCAGGCCGCATACTTAGGTGAAGCGGAAGGTTTTGTCGAAGCAAAAAATGAGTAGCGCTTAGCTAAACGTTTATCGAAAGAATAGTAATGGAAAACGTCGGCTGTCAATTCGTTGACAGCCGGCGTTTTCATGTAGCCAGCGCCTCTTTCGCCCATCTTGGATTTTTTAACACCGCGCGCCCCACCCCGATGAGGTCAGCGGCACCTTCTTCCAACAGTCGATTCGCTTCACAAGCGGTCCTGATCCCGCCCGTCAGTAACACCGGAACAGAGAGCTGTGCTTTAAGGGCCTTCGTCGTCTCGCGAAAATACCCCACCTTATCGCCGTAGCCGGAAAAACCAAATAGGCCTCCGGAAATATCCAAAAGATCCATACCGGCCGCTTCAAACATCCGGCTTGCACGTATTGCGTCATCCAATAGGCTGCCGCCCGGATAATCGTCCGAGGCGCCCAGTCTTACGGCCAAGATTTTATCCGCCCCGATGACTTCTCGGATCTCGCTCAATAGCTCAAGATGGATCCTGATCCTGTTTTCCAAAGAACCGCCGTATGCGTCTGTCCTCTGATTGGTCAAAGGCGAATAGAATTGGTTTAATAAAAAGCCATGCGCTGAATGGATCTCAACCCCGTCAACTCCCGCTTCAATGGCACGTACAGCTGCATCTTTGAACGCTTGGATGATCGATTGAATGCCGTCGTACGACAGGGCCTCTGGCATCTTGGCAACTTTTCGGTTAGGGATTGCGACAGCACTCGGCGCCACGGGCGCCCTCCCGGTCACTTCGAAAGAGGCCTTGCTTCCGGCATGACTGATCTGAGCGATGGCCTTCGCCTCCCCCTGATGGATGACCTTCACAAGTTTTTTTAAACCTTCGATCACCGAATCATCGGCAATCGACAATTGCCCCTGACTTGCTTTCCCGTCTATTTCAACATAGCTGTGCTCAAGGATCACGAGCCCTGTCGCCTTATCTTTTACAATCTCACGGTAGTAATCACAGAGCGCGTCTGTGACCTGCCCGCCCTCTGACTTTTCAGAGGCCATGGGCGGCAACACAATACGGTTCATGAGCTCCGTCCGATTAACAACTATTTTTCGCTTCAAAAACATGGGCCATCCTGCTTTCTATTTGCTATATCATAGTATAAAACCGTAAGTTTCGAGGAGGTTCCCCATGCGAAAAATAATCCTATTATTTCTAATTTTTATGCTGGGCACCGGGCT
>DIRK01000048.1:0-7036 GCA_002427535.1 Mageeibacillus sp. UBA5438
GGTGACTGCGAACAAGTCGGTAACTTGAAGGACGTGATCTGGTCCGCCTATGACCTTTGTGTCGGACTGTAATGACAAAATTGATTTGAGAAAGTAGCCCCGTGTCCCAACATATCGGAGAAATCGCAGCCATCATCACGGCCCTTTGCTGGGCCTTAAACGGTGTCGCCTTTGAGGCGGCCGGCAGGCGCGTCGGCGCGATGGCGGTGAACTACCTCAGGATTGTCTTCGCGCTCATCCTCTTAAGCCTTACCGCCTGGGTGACGCGCGGGCTCTTCTTCCCCGTGGATGCCTCGGCCTCCACCTGGCTGTGGCTCGTGTTGTCGGGGTTTGTCGGTTTTGTTTTGGGCGACATGTTTCTTTTTGAAGCCTTCCTTTTAATCGGTTCGCGGGTCTCCATGCTGATCATGGCGATGGCGCCGCCTCTGGCCGCGCTCATCGGCTACCTCGTGATGGATGAGACAATCACGGGATTAGGCCTTTTAGGCATCTTCATCATCATGGCGGGAATCTCCCTTGTCATCATGGGGAGAAACGCTGACACAAATGCAGAAGGGCTTCGCAGCCCGCTCTCCCCGAAGGGCCTCTTTTATGCCTTCTTGGGGGCGCTCGGCCAGGCTTTGGGGCTCATCTTAAGCAAGATCGGAATGGGTGGCACGTATAACGCGATTGCGGCCACCCAAATCCGCGCGTTCACGGCCGTCATCAGCTTGACCATTATTGTCACCATCCAAAAAAAATGGCCGGCCATCCGCTATGCGTTCACCGAGAAAAGAGCGTTAAGAAACATCGCCACAGGCGCCGTCATCGGCCCCTTCATCGGGGTAACACTGTCTTTGGTGGCCCTCCAGTATACGAGTACCGGCATCGTTTCATCTTTGAATTCGCTGTCGCCTGTTTTTATCATCCCCATCTCGATGATCGTCTTTAAAGAGAAAGTCATGCCCAAGGAAGTGATCGGCGCGATCATATCGGTCGCCGGCGTCATGGTGTTATTTTTGTAAAGGCGGTCGATCTCTTTTTACAGCCAACCCTTGTACTTGCTGTACACAAGACTTACAAGCAAAAAAACAAGACTCACTCCGATAATAATGGGATAGGTCACAGGAGAGGCCAACTCAGGCATGCGAAGGTTCATCCCGTACCATCCGACGATCAGCGTCAGGGGCAAAAATACAGCCGTGATCACGGTGAAAACACGCATGGTCTCATTCAAGCTGATATCCAACTGGTTTTGAAACGCTTCTCTCACCTGCGTCAGATACTCGCGCAAATCGCGTACGTCGCTCGCCATGCGGTTCATCTTGTTCTTATGCGCCAGAAAAACACGCCGATCGTGATCCGATAAGGAATACGCGTCATTGAGATCAAGGCTGTCGAGGATGTCATCAAGGGATTCAAAGTATCGTTTTAAGCTCAATAGTTCTTTACGAAGGCGGATGATCACCTGTGACTGATCAGGCGGTCGTTTATTAGCAGCCAGTTCCTCCAACCCCTCAATCTCATCTTCAATCGCTTCGAGATCGGGCCTTTTTTCTTCCATCAAATGATCAAAAAGGCGAAATAAGCCCCACAATGGATCTTTTTGCCGCGCCTCTGCGGTCGAGAAAAGCGGCTCGATTCGATCGATCACTCGATTGTCCGCCAAAAGGATCAGATGCTCTTCGGTCCTAAAACATTCCACAAATGAAGCCGGAAGCTCACGTCTGCGGGACGCAGGCGTGTAAATGGCCAGATAATCATAGAATGCATGGTGTTCGATGTGAGTCGCTTCGCGCTCTGCGCTCGGGTAATCGGAGATCGTCGGGATGCCCAGTCTCGATAGGACATCGTTTCGATCTTTTGGGTCGATTAAATAGATGCCGGGTGCGAACGCGGCCTCATTTTTTTGTTTTTCTTGCTCCGATAATACGCCCATCCCCATGACCTCCCGCTTTGCTCATCAGCATGTAGCACCAATTTAAAAGAATAAAGGAAAAAACGCAATGAACCGAATGGTAGAATGCAATTAAGTGGATCAAAACATTAGTTCCATGCCCTACGTTACCGACATTTTTCAAAAGCACCTTTATTGTAAATCCAATATTAGAATCATTCAAAACCTGCAAAGACATTAGAGAGGTATCATTTTTGAGTATGAAAAACCCCATGGACAAAAACAAACTGAAAGAAAGTTTGCCGAGCCGCAATGACGCAGTCGGTGAACATGCCCGGATGACACGCGACAGTGGCGCGCCCGTCATCAACAACCAGGACACTATGACCGCCGGCCCTCGGGGCCCGCAGGTGATCCAAGATGTGTGGCTTTTAGAAAAGCACGCCCATTTTAACCGCGAGGTCATCCCCGAGCGACGCATGCATGCGAAGGGATCGGGAGCCTTTGGCGAATTCACCGTGACTCATGACATCACCAAGTACACGAAAGCGGCCATTTTCTCAGAAATCGGCAAAAAGACGAAAATCTTTATGCGCTTTTCAACCGTCGCCGGTGAGCGCGGTGCGGCGGACGCCGAGCGCGACATCCGCGGCTTTGCGGTCAAATTTTACACCGAAGAAGGGAACTGGGACGTTGTCGGCAACAACACGCCCGTATTTTTCTTCCGCGACCCGAAAAAATTCATCGATCTGAACCACGCCGTCAAGCGTGATCCCAGAACGAATATGCGAAGCGCCAACAACAACTGGGACTTTTGGTCCTCGCTTCCTGAGGCGATGCTCCAGCTCACTATCACGATGAGTGACCGCGGTATCCCCTCCTCCTACCGTTACATGCACGGTTTTTCAAGCCACGCTTACTCCCTGATTAACGACAAGAACGAACGCATCTGGGTGAAGTTCCACTTCAGAAGCCAGCAGGGCGTCCAAAACCTGACCGATCAGGAAGCCGCCGCCGTCGTCGCCCACGACCGTGAGAGCCACCAGCGTGACCTTTACACGGCCATCGAAACCGGTGACTATCCGAAGTGGACGCTTTTTATCCAGGTCATGACCGACGAAGAGGCGAAAAAGTTGCCCTACAACCCCTTCGATCTGACGAAGATGTGGTTCAAAAAAGATTTCCCGCTGATCGAAGTCGGAGAACTCGTCTTGAACCAGAACCCAACAAACTACTTTGCGGACGTCGAGCAGGCGGCCTTCAATCCGGCGAACAACGTGCCCGGTATCGGCTTCTCGCCTGACCGCATGCTGCAGACAAGGGTGTTCTCCTACGGAGACGCTCAGCGTTACCGCTTAGGCGTGAACCATCATCAGATTCCGGTGAACGCGCCATTGGGTGTCAAAAATCCGCATAGCTTTCACCGCGACGGCCTGATGCGAGTCGATGGCAACATGGGCAGCGAGCTGCATTACGAACCCAATAGCTACGGCAACTGGATAGATCATCCGGAGACGGCCGAACCGATTCAAGCGGGCGGCGATGTCTATCAGTATGACTTCAGAGAAGATGACCACGACTACTTCACACAACCCGGCATGCTCTACAGAGCCATGTCTCCTGAGCAAAAGCTCGTGCTCTATGAGAACACCGCGCGCAACATGGGCGACTCAACCCTGCAAATCAAGCATCGCCACATTACACACTGCTACATGGCGGACCCCGAATATGGTAAGGGCGTGGCCCAAGCACTCGGCATTGATATTGACACCGTGGACCTTGCGCCCATGAAGTCGGATAGCCGAAAAGCCTGGGAAGAGGATAATGCCCGAAACGCGCATCTTAACACCCCGACTGAACCGGCCTGCCCTGAGTCAGCCAAAGACCTGCCCGCGGATGGCCGCGACACAAACGTTGAGGATCCGAAGTCCCTTTACAGCTGGGAGAACGACCCGCATATGCTATAAGAACCAGTAAAAAGAAACCCCTCAAAAGGGGCCGCCTCAGGCGGCCCCTTTCTTAATCCGAATTATCTTGGCTCGGCGTATACGTCGAGTCAAGCGCGGTGCCATCCTCAGACACACCTGTCAGATGATTGCCCTCAATGCGGTACCACTCAGACGCTGATGTCGGGTAATCAAAGGGCTCACGGCCGGTCAATGGCGCTGGCTTTGAAACATCCTCGGATAGTCCCACCACCCCGTTGCCTTCCTTGTCAAAAGTCATCAGAATGAGGCTGTCGCCCGAACCCTGACCGGTCTGGTGAAACAGCGCGACATAACCGTAAGACGTTTCGTTGTACTCACTGTAGAACTGGTCACCTCCGGCCATGTTGGCGGTAAAGATATAGCCGCCGCGATCTTTGAGATACTCACCCGTGTAGCTCAAAGGTTCGCCGGTGTCACTTTGGAAGGTCAGGGTCATCTTGTCACCCTTTCGATCAAACTTTGCGTTATTGGCTCCAAAAAAGGCCATCGTCATCTTGGCGGCCGCCTCGTCTTGCCACAAAAGTGCCGCGGGCCACATCAACATATCCATCATGCCCAGGCCCATCAGGCCAAAGACACGGTATGCCGCATCAGGATCCTGCGACACGGCTCCGATGATTCGTTCAATAAACTTCGCTTTTGCCTCAAGATAGGCCTCGTACTGGGTCTCGCCAACAGCGGTCGTACCAATTACAGGGTCCTTTTTCTGATCAGTCGCTTTAGGTGTATTGTTGCCAACTTTCGGGATAATATCACCGATCGACGGGGGCTTGAAACAGCCGACGAGGAAAATGGCGCTGACCAGGACGAATGTCAAAAGAATCGCATATTTTTTCATAACGATATTCCATCCTTTCCATTAATGCCGACATACTTCTCCTCTCCCAAACACATTGATGGTATAAATAACTATGTCATTGAATAATTGACGACGTAACAACACGCGTTACAAGGATTGTGTATAAAGAATGAAATTACTGGAAACGTTTTTCTTTCAACTGTCGCTTGATATCGCGCTCAACCGCGCGATCCTTGATGGCGTCGCGCTTGTCGTGTAGCTTTTTGCCTCGGGCGACTCCAATTTCGAGCTTCACACGGCCATCCGAAAAATAAGCCTTTAAGGGGATGAGCGTCATGCCCTTTTGCTGCACCGCAACGCTCAGTTTATAGATCTCATGTTTATGGGCAAGCAGTTTTCGGTCGCGCACCGGATCGGGGTTAAAGCGGTTACCCTGCTCATAAGGGCTGATATGCGCCCCCACCAAGAACAGTTCTCCGCCTCTTACCACGACATAGGATTCTTGCAGACTAAAGTGACCCTGGCGAATTGATTTCACCTCAGTCCCCGTCAATACGATCCCCGTCTCCAATCGGTCGAGGATATGGTATTCGTGGCGCGCCCTGCGGTTATCCACAATGAGTTTTGTTTTTTTCAATCGGTCATTCATCGCCATCACCCTATCACGAAGCGATTCACATCGTCGAGTTCTGCCATCGGGACCGCATTGAGGTCAAGGGATGCCCGTCTCCCCGACTGCCAGGCATAGTAACCGGCAGAGGCGATCATGGCCGCATTGTCCGTGCAAAACGACAAGGTGGGAATGGTCAGCCGAACGCCCATTTCTTTCGTCATCTCGGACATCACCTCTCGCAGCCTTTTGTTCGCCGACACGCCGCCCGCAATGACCAACTGGCGATAATCTGTTTCTTTTAAAGCTCTTTTGGTATGACTCGCAAGCGTTTGTACAATGGTTTCCTGGAAGGTCGCCGCAAAATCAGAAAGACCTACAGAAGAAGGCCAATCCTTTCCTTCCTGCTGTGCTTCGTGCTCAATTTTTCGATATTGATTGATCGCGGCTGTTTTGACACCGCTGAAAGAAAAATCAAAGGAATCTAAAAAATCCGTAATGGGAAGAAAGAACGCATCCCGCCTGCCCCCTTCGGCCGCCTTTTCAATGAGCGGGCCTCCGGGATAACCGAGCCCTATGACGCGAGCAATTTTGTCAAAGGCTTCGCCCGGCGCGTCATCACGTGTGCGCGCTAACACTTCAAAGTGCGTGTAGTCTTTGACCTCTGCCAAGGTCGCGTGACCGCCCGAAACGATCAGGCACAAAAAAGGAGGTTTGAGCGCCTCATCGGCCAGATAAGCCGAGGCGATATGCCCCTCCAGATGATGGACCGGGATGAGCGGCAAACCCGTGGCATGTGACAGTCCCTTAGCGGCCGCGACGCCCACCAGCAGTGCCCCGACAAGACCGGGACCGTAGGTCACGGCGATGCCCGACAATTCCGAAAGTGCTTTATTGGCGTCCCTTAATGCCCGATCGATCACCGGCAACATATGGTTGACATGCTCGCGTGACGCGATCTCAGGCACGACGCCGCCAAATTTAGCGTGGATGTCAATTTGTGACGCGACAACACTCGAGAGGATGTGTCGCCCGCCTTCGACAATGGACGCTGCCGTCTCATCGCAGGAAGTTTCAATTCCCAGTATCAGTTGATGTGGATCTGTCTTCATTCGGTCTATGATTGTATCATCCAACCCCTTTCTTGGGCAATTACATTCTAACTTTTACGCGCTTTATTTGATTGTTGCACGGTGAAAAGCTAAAACATAATCAATCTACTGTGCAACCGGTTAGCACGAAATAATTTTAAGGAGAGAGACTATGACGGGTATACCACTTATCATTGCGTTTGTTATCGCCATCGTCTTGATGATCTTTTTGATCTCAAAGCTAAAGGTTCACGCCTTTATTGCCATCATGCTGATCGCACTCATCTTCGCGCTTGTCGGAGGGCTTAGCTTCGCTGAAATCCCCAATATCATCGGCGAAGGCTTTTCAGCCACCTTCAAATCAATCGGCATTGTGATCATTCTCGGCGCTTTAGTCGGTACCTTGCTTGAAAAAACGGGGGCCGCGCTCAAAATGGCCGACGTAGTCGTCAAGGCGGTCGGGAAGAAACATCCCGAAATCGCCATGCTCATCATGGGCTGGATCGTCTCCATCCCTGTCTTTTGCGACTCCGGTTTTGTCATCTTAAACCCGATCCGCAGAGCCTTGGTGCGGCGCACAGGCCGCTCTTCCGTTGCCTCCACCGTCGCGCTCAGCATGGGACTTTACATCTCACATTGTTTCATCCCGCCGACGCCCGGTCCGATCGCCGC
>DIRK01000048.1:7274-24980 GCA_002427535.1 Mageeibacillus sp. UBA5438
GATCGCCGCTTACTTCTTCTCAATTTTTATCGGCCGTCGTGTGACCGCCAAAGATGAAGCCGATCTTGTCATAGAAGGCGAAGTTCAGCAAACATACGAAGAATTGGTCGCATCCTACGGCAAGCTCCCGAATGCCTGGTTCAGTTTCTCGCCGATCGTGGTCCCCATCCTCTTGATGGGTTTGTCCTCGGCACTCACGATGGCCCATGTGCCGGCCGCATTCATTCACTTTCTGGGAAAACCCATCATCGCGCTTGCGGTGGGCGTAATCCTCGGCGTTATCTTGTTGGCCCTTTCAGGCAAAATGAAAGATTTCTATGCCGTGACGGACGAGACGCTCAGAATCGCCGGCCCCATCCTCTTCATCACCGCCGCAGGTGGCGTCTTGGGCAAGGTCATCGCGTCCACAGCGCTTGTCCCCTTCATCCAGGATAATGCCACCGCGCTGTCCTCCTTAGGACTGTTGTTCCCCTTCTTGCTGTCCGCTATTTTGAAAACAGCACAAGGTTCGTCAACGGTCGCCCTCACAGCGTCCGCCGGCATCATCGCCCCATTGCTATCGACCATCGGCTACGCGACGCCCGTCGGAGCGGCGCTTGTCACAATCGCAATCGGAGCCGGCGCGATGACGGTCTCGCACGCCAACGACTCCTACTTTTGGGTGGTCACAAACTTCGGTGGTATGGAAGCGCAAGACGGCTACAAATCACAGACCTTGGGCTCCCTTGTGGTCGGCATCGCGTCCATCATCAATGTACTTTTGATTTCCCTGATCGTCAGATAGGATGTAGGGAGTTTAAAAGTATCGCAATTTTTGAGAAGGGAGGGGCACGATGTCACTTTATTCGGACGCACAGGCCATCATTGAGAACGCGCTTCTTGCCGCTCAACCCGGCGAAGCGGTCAAAAAAGCGCTTTCGGACATTGACTTGAAAAATAAAAGACGCGTATTGCTTATAGCGATCGGCAAAGCCGCCTGGCATATGAGCCAGTCAGCCATTGAATACCTGGGAGATCGCATTGACAGCGGCGTCGTCATCACGAAGTATCAGCACGCCCAAGGGCCGCTCCCTCACGTTGAGATATTTGAAGCGGGACACCCCGTCCTTGACGAGGCAACGCTTCTTGCCACCCAACAAGCACTCGATCTTAGCTCGGATCTAGAAGAAGATGACGCGGTGCTGTTTCTTGTTTCCGGTGGCGGCAGCGCCCTTTTTGAGCAACCGATGGTTACGCTTTCAGAGTTGACGGCGATCACGGAAGAACTGCTTTCTAAAGGCGCCGACATCGTTGAAATAAACACCATTCGCAAACGATTGTCGAAGGTCAAAGGAGGACGTTTTGCCAAGCATGCGGCACCCGCTCATGTCTATTCAGTCATCTTAAGTGACATCATCGGAGACCCCCTGGACATGGTCGCTTCGGGCCCCGCCTATCCGGACAATTCTACTTCTGAGGAAGCATTTGCGATCGCCCAAAAATACGATTTGACATTGTCCGACAAGGCGCGCCGATACCTCCTTTTGGACACCCCTAAACACTTGGATAATGTCACAAGCAGGGTGACGGGCAGTGTGACAGAACTTTGCCTGTCGGCTGAAAAGACAGCCCTGCTCCTCGGTTACACGCCCCTTATCCTGACCGCTTCCTTGCGCGGAGAGGCGCGAGAAGCCGGAAGTTTCATGGCCTCCATCGCCGAATACCATCAACATTCAAAAAAATCACTGGCCTTCATCGCGGGCGGCGAAACCATCGTCCGCATTACAGGCGATGGCAAGGGCGGGCGTAACCAGGAAATCGCGCTGTCCGCGGCTGAAGTCCTTTCAAAGCTTGAAAACACCTGCCTTTTCTCTTTGGGCTCAGACGGGACCGACGGACCGACAGACGCCGCCGGGGGCTACGTGGATACGACAAGCTTTGAAAAATTAAAGGCTCTGGGCATCGACCCTTATGAAGTCCTGCTTCAAAATGATTCCTACCGCGCCCTAAAAGCCATCGACGGACTCATCATGACGGGGCCGACAGGAACCAATGTGAATGATTTAACCGTCCTTTTGATCAAACGTTAAACAGGTATCGTCTCTTTTTTCTGTTACTATTCAATTGAGAAGAAGGAAGAGGAAAGAGAGACGAATTATTTGAGAAAAACCCGCTACACATCACGCCCCAAAAAAAAGCGATCCGCGGTGAAACCGTTTTTGACGCTTCTTGCTTTGGCACTCGTCTTTGCAATCACGGTGGTCATCACGAGCCTTGTGAAAGCAGACCGCATGATGAAGCGCACGCCCGAAGCAATTCCCCCCTACGCCACCAATTCGCTCCCGCCCTTTAATACGATCTCGATCTCTTCTGCCGGCGGCCAAATCACACTGCGCGGCTGGCTCATTTCACCTGAAAAACAATTGAACCGAGGGACGGTCATCATGGTCCACGATCAGGACGGAAACCGTCTTCCCTACGGCCTTGACACCACCTCGCTCATCAAGCATCTGTCCCGTCAAGGGTTTTACACCCTGTGCTTTGATCTGCGCCACAGCGGCGAATCGGGAGGCGGCATGTCGTCCTTTGGATACAGCGAGGCCGAGGACGTCATCGCCGCACTCAAATGGGCGACCAGAAACGTCCCCCCCTCCCCGCTCATCCTCTACGGTTTTGGCTCTGGTACGACGGCAATTTTTCGCGCCTTGTCAACCCTTGAAGAGCTTCGCCAAACAGGCGATGGCAACGACGACGCGGTCAAAGACGCGGCGAAATGGCTCGATCAGATTGCGGCCGTCATGGTCGATTCGCCGGCGCGTGACAGTGACGCATTTATATTTTCAACCGTCGAACAAGACAGCAACCCCCTGATGTTCTGGCTCCCCTACACCACGCCGTATGCTATACGCCTTTCGGCGGGAAGCGGTGACAAGCAAGATTATTTTGCCTGGTTTTCTTCCCTTTCTTACCCCGTCATGCTTTTTGGCCATACGCATGACGACTATTTAGAAGAAAGTGATTACCGCCCCATGATCGACGAACGCTTTCGCATTCACCCTGATCGCACAAGTGCTCACTTCTTGGAAGGCTCGGGACATCTTAGTTCTTTTTATGAAGATCCGGAGGCCTATCTTTCGGCCATGACTTCCTTTTTTGACCGCTGGTTTCCACAAGATCGGGACAGCGTACGATGAAAGAAATGATCTTCATTATCATTGCGCCATCGCCCTTTATTTCATATCATAGTCAAGGTAGCAATCACGGCCTTTTTCGGCCTTTAGAAAGGATATGCTCATGAACGCCATTTTCACAGCGCCCATCGCCCAAAACGAACCTCTGCACGATTATTCGGCCGGTACCAAGGCACGCGCCTCGCTTCAAGCGGAGCTTGCCCGCCAGTCATCCACTGTGGTCGAAGTCCCGATCATCATTGGAGGTAAGGAAATCCGTACGGGTCAAATCAAAGAAGTCGTCATGCCCCATAAGCATCGCCATGTGCTGGCCCAAGTGCACCAGGCGGGTGACGAGGAACTTCAAGCCGCCGTGGATGCGGCGATCAAGGCCAAAGCGTCGTGGGCCAAGATGCCTCATGAGCATCGCCAAGCGATTTTCTTGAAGGCGGCCGAACTCCTTTCAGGACCCTGGCGCGACAAGATCAACGCGGCCACCATGCTCGGCCAGAGCAAGAACGCCTTTCAAGCGGAAATTGATTCCGCCTGTGAACTCTGCGACTTTTTCCGCTACAATGTGGCCTTTGCCGAACAAATTTACAAGATGCAACCCGAAAGTTCGAAGGGCATCTGGAATCGATTGGAGTACCGGCCACTCGACGGATTCGTGCTCGCGATCACGCCCTTTAACTTTACCTCCATCGCCGGGAACCTTCCGACCGCTCCCGCGATCATGGGCAATACCGTCGTTTGGAAGCCCGCGGGGACCGCGGCGCTCGCAAGCTACTACTTCTATCAGCTGTTAAAAGAAGCGGGACTCCCCGACGGGGTCATGAACTTCATCCCCTCCTCGGGCGCCGACGTCGGACGTCTTGTGGTCTCGGACAAACGTTTAGGCGGTATTCATTTCACAGGCTCCACGGCCACCTTCCAAGAGATCTGGCGGCAGGTCGGCTGCAATATCTCACACTACGAACAGTATCCGCGCCTTGTGGGCGAAACGGGCGGCAAAGACTTTGTCTTCGCGCACCCCACAGCGCATATTGAGTCACTTGTGGCGGCACTTGCGCGCGGCGCCTTTGAGTACCAGGGACAAAAATGTTCCGCCGCCTCACGGGCCTACATCCCCGAAAGCCTCTGGCCTGAAGTGAAAGAGCGGCTGCTACATGAAATTGCACTTTTGAAAGTGGGCGACCCCGCAGAATTTGACACCTTCATGGGAGCTGTCATTGACCGCGTTTCATTTGACAAGATAAAGGGCTATATCGAGGGCGCCAACGACTCGCCTGACGCTGAAGTGCTGACAGGCGGGTGCGATGATACGGAGGGCTATTTTGTCAAACCCACCATCATCCTCGCAAAAAAACCGTACTACGTCACGATGAAAGAAGAGATCTTCGGCCCTGTCCTCTCCATCTATGTGTACGAAGATACATCCCTCGATGAGGCCTTAAGGCTCTGTGATGAATGCACCCCCTACGGCTTAACCGGCGCCATCTTCGCGCAAGATCGGAAAGCGCTCGTCATGATGGAACAGCGCCTGGCGCATGCGGCGGGTAACTTCTATCTGAACGACAAACCCACGGGCGCCGTCGTCGGACAACAGCCCTTCGGAGGCTCACGCGCCTCGGGCACCAACGACAAGGCCGGTTCTTTGTTGAATATGATCCGCTGGACAAGCCCCCGATCGATTAAGGAGACCTTTGTCCCGATTACGGATATCACCTATCCCTACATGGAGGAAGCGTAGATGCACGAATCGACCGATTTAAGGATCTCCGATCACCCGATACTCGATTTCGGGAACAAAGAGGACATCCCCTTCACCTTTGACGGCCATGCCATGATGGGCAAGGAAGGCGATACCATTGCGTCGGCGCTCCACGCGGCCGGCGTGAAGATCCTCGGTTACCACTTTAAAACCAAGCGCCCGAGAGGCTATTACTGCGCGATCGGGAACTGTTCGTCCTGCCTCATGATCGTGAACGGAAGGGCCAATGTCAGAACATGCACCGAACCTTTGAAAGCGGGCATGGTCGTTGAAACACAAAGAGACAGGGGGACGCCCGATGTTCTATGAACCGGATATTGCCGTCATCGGCGGAGGTCCTGCGGGGCTCATGGCCGCGTTGACTGCGGCAGAGGTCGGCGCGAAAGTCCTGCTTTTAGAGCGGGACGGCCACCTGGGTGGTCAGCTGGTCAAACAGACGCATAAGTTCTTTGGCTCTGAAAAGCAACATGCCTCTGTCAGGGGCATCGCGATCGCAAAGCTTTTGGAAAATGAACTCCACGATTTGCAAGATCGAGTCAGCCTCTGGCAAGATGCGACCGCTATCGGCCTTTATGAAGATGGCGTGTTAACCGTGGATCACGGCGGCGTTTATAAGAAAATACGTCCGAAGAAAATCATCGCGGCCACCGGCGCCAATGAAAAGTATCTTCTTTTTCCCAACAATGACCTGCCGGGTATCTACGGGGCGGGCGCCGTCCAAACCATGATGAATGTGCACGGCGTGAAACCGGGGCATCGCGTCCTCATGATCGGCGCCGGCAACATCGGGCTCATCGTCAGCTACCAACTGATGCAGGCGGGTGTTGAGGTGGCGGCCATCGTCGAAGGACTTCCCACCATCGGCGGTTATGTCGTTCACGCGAGCAAGATCCGGCGGGCCGGGGTGCCCATTTTGACCTCGCACACGATTGTCAGAGCTGACGGCGAAGGGGCCGTTGAAAGCGCGGTTATCGCAGAGGTGGATGCCGCCTGGAACATCGTAGCGGGAAGCGAACGGACGATTCCTTGCGACGTGATCTGCATCTCAGTCGGGCTTTCCCCTTTAGCGGAACTTTTATGGCAGGCAGGCTGTGAGATGCGCTACATCCGCGAGTTGGGAGGCCATGTTCCCGTTCGCAATGAAAGTCTTGAAACCACAGTCTCGGGACTTTACATCGCAGGTGACGTCACGGGCATTGAAGAAGCCAGCGCTGCCATGGTCGAGGGTCATTTGGCCGGATTAGAAGCGGCGGCTTCACTGGGCTTTAAATCGCCCGATTACGACCATGAGCGCAAGGATTGCCTCGAACAGCTAAGACAATTGCGTTCAGGCCCTCAGGGCGAAAAAATTCGTGTGGGACTTTCACGTGCGGAGGAACAACATGCTGATTAGAACAGGTATCGTCACCCAAGAACTGATTGAAAAAGCGCTGCCCTCCCCCGAAAGGCGCGCCCAAGGACCTTATGCCATGATCGAGTGCTTTCAGGAGATTCCCTGCAACCCCTGCAGCATCTCCTGCCCCTTTCACGCGATCTTGCCCATGGAGGATATCAATGAACTGCCTCAATTAGTCCCCGAGCTTTGCACCGGCTGCGGCATCTGCGCAGGCGTCTGCCCAGGGCTTGCCATTTTCATCATTGACGAATCAAAAGGAGATGAAAAAGGCCTAATCTCGATCCCCTACGAGTTCTCACCCCTGCCTCAAAAAGGCGATGTCGTGATGGCGGTTGACCGTGAAGGGAATCCTGTCGAAGAGGCTCAAGTGGTCCGTGTGGTGCAAAGCAAAAAAATACCGACGCCCCTTGTGACCTTGGAGGTCTCCTTGTCCAAAATACACGGTATCCGTTTTTTTCAACCGATCAAAAATGAAGAATATATTGGCGATGACAGAAATACAAATCCTACGACAACGGTTGAGCCGAAGGATGGAGAGGAAGATACCCTGGAGATGGCGGATGAGACCATTGCCTGCCGCTGTGAGGGCATCACCTTGGGCGATATCAGGCGCTTAATACACGAGGGTTACACGACGGTCGACGAGATCAAAAGGATCAGTCGGGCCGGCATGGGGCCCTGTCAGGCGCGCACCTGTGGGCCGCTCATCGCTCAAGAGATCGCGAGAATGACCGGCGTCCCCATCGAAGAAGTGGATCCGTCCTTGCACCGCCCACCGACCAAATCACTTCCCTTGGCTTTTTTCATGGAGGATAATTAAATGAGCATCCCATCTTCTGCTTCAGTTGTCATTGTCGGAGGCGGCGTCTCGGGCTGTGCCATCGCCTGGACCTTGGCCCAAAAGGGCGTCAAGGATATTGTTGTCCTGGAAAAAGACACTTTGGCGCACGGTTCAACGGGGCGCTGCGGCGCGGGCGTGCGCATGCAATGGGGGGCCGAGCGCAACTGCCAGCTCGCGCAGTTTTCAATTGACTTTTTTGAAAGGGCCAATGACATCCTCGGCTATGAGCGCGACATTGAATTTGAACAAACAGGCTACCTGATTGTCGCCGCCAACGAAAAGGAGGCAGCTCAGTTTAAAAAGAACGTGGCCTTACAAAACAGCCTCGGGATCCCCTCGGTCTACCTCACGCCCGAAGAAGCCAAGGACATTGTCCCTCACATCGACACGTCCCAGTTTGTCGCGGCTACCTTTTGCCCGAAAGACGGTCATTTAAATCCTTTTCATACGACGGAGGCCTACGCGCTTGCGGCCGAGCGTTTGGGTGTGACCATTTTGAAGCATACGAAAGTGGTCGGGATTGAAGTTGAAAACGGCAAGATCGAAGCGGTCAATACAACTCAGGGCCGCATCGCGACACCGATCGTCGTGAACGCGGCAGGCGGCTGGTCAAAAGAGATCGGCGCGATGGCCGGCATTGACATCCCGATCTATGTGCAGCGTCACCAAATCCTTGTCACCGAGCCCTTAGAGCCCGTCCTCACCCCGATGGTCATGGGTTTTTCTTGCAACATCTACATCCAGCAGGTGCCGCACGGTTCGATCATGATGGGACGAAGTGATGACACAGAGCCTTTTGATCTGCGTGTCACCTCGGGATGGAAGTTTTTAGAGGAAATGACCCGGACATGCGGGACACTGCTACCCTACCTGCGCTCGGCCAAAATTGTGCGCCAGTGGGCCGGTCACTATTGCATGACTGAAGACGCCCAGCCGATCTACGGACCCGTTCCCGGCGTGGAGGGTTTCTACTTAGCCTTAGGGTTTAGCGGGCACGGCTTTATGCTCGCGCCCGCCACAGGCCAGATGATTTCTGAAATGATTTTAGGAGAACCGCTCACCATCGACGTGTCGGATCTTGACATCGGTCGCTTTGAACGTCGCGAGCTGTTCTTCGAATACTCGGTCGTCTAAGCTTATTTCATAAATCCGCTGATGATCTCGGCTTCGGCTTCCTTTTCGCTGAGGCCGAGCGTCATGAGCTTCACGAGTTGCTCTCCCGCAATTTTACCGATGACAGCTTCATGGATTAATTCAGCGTCCAAATGGTTTGCCGTGACCTCCGGTATGGCGATCGCGCGGCCCTCATCCATTAAAATGGCGTCACATTCCGAGTGACCGTGGCTTTTATGATTGCCTTCCAGTTTGGAGATGAATTTCTGTTTCGACCGACCTTTTACAACCGAACGCGAGATGACATGTGTTTTTGAGTCCTCCCCGTTCAGTTTGACATCAAAGATCGTTTCCGCCGTCTGATTGTCGCTTGTCATAATCTTTTCAGTCACAATGAGCGTGGCTCCGTCTCCGACCACAGCGCGTGTGTCGCGCCGGGTGGAATCGACGCCCTGTATTTGGACACTGTCCATCTCCATATAGCTATGGGGGCCAAGTTCGATGACGGTGGTTGGATTCAGGATATTTTTGGCGCCTTGTTCGCTTTCGCCGTAATGCTTTTCGACGTACTTAACACGCGCGTTCTTTTCCAAAAAGAAGCGGTGAATGCCGTCATGGCCGCTGTCGTCATGACCGGGATTATGGATGGCGCAGCCCGCGATAATCGTCACATCGGCGTCTTCGCCGATGTAAAAATCGTTGTATACAAGGTCATTTAAACCGGAGCGCCCGATGACCACCGGGATGTGAATGCTTTCATTTTTGGTTCCCGGTTTCACAATGATGTCAATTCCCGGCTGATCTTTCTTCGTGACGATGTCGATGTTGGCGGTCGTATGACGATCCACACCCTCCCCGTCTGCCCGGATGTTGAAGGCGCCCATCGGCATGGCATAGAGCCCCGCTACTTCTTTTAACAGGTTTTGGTAAATCTTATCTTTTACAATGTCTTTTTTGACGGCTGTATTCTGTGTCATTTTGCTGCCCCCTTTAGGCTGAAGTGATCGCAGGCTCGCTTGCAGTCATCGACCTCCAGGATGAGCCCCGGCAGGATGTCGTCTTTTATCCCGTACTGTGCGACGCGCCCTTCTTCTAAGACAATGATCTTGTCCACCATATTGAGGATGCGTTCCTGATGAGAAATGATGAGGATCGTCCCCCCCGTCACTTCATGAAGGTGATGGAACACGCTGATAAGATTCTGGAAGCTCCAAAGATCAATGCCTGCTTCCGGCTCATCCAAGATGGTAAATTCGGAACCTCTTGCGAGCATCATGGCGATCTCGATCCGTTTCAACTCGCCGCCTGAAAGGCTCTGGTCGAGCGGGCGGTCGACATAGTCAAGCGCGCAAAGGCCGACCTCTGACAAGTATTCGCAGGCCGTGTCTTTTGACAATTCCCGCCCTGCGGCAAGTGAGACGAGTTGGAAGATATCGAGGCCTTTAAAGCGTACCGGTTGCTGGAAAGCAAAACTTATGCCGCGGCGCGCACGCTCATCGACGGCAAGATCTGTGATGTCCTCTCCGTTGAGAAGAATCCGCCCTTGGGTCGGTTTTTCGATGCCCATGATCAACTTGGCAAGTGTTGATTTACCGCTGCCGTTGGGCCCTGTCACCGCGACAAATTGATCGTCGATCACAAGGTTGATGTCACGCAGGATATCCTTTTGTTTGCCGTCCACATCGACGGAGAATGAAATATGTTGAAGCTCAAGCATGATCGCTGTCCTTTCGTATCAATCGATTGACTGAAACATTCATGTTCAGCCAAAAATACATTAGCACAGCGCTGTTATTTCTTGGGGTTAGTTGTTACAGATATCCTATCTTTTTCCGGTCGAGCCAAATCCGCCGCCGCGGTCGTTGCCAATGACAGAAACATCGTCAACCTCAATCAATTCAGGGATCTCCATCTTCATGAAGACAAGCTGGGCGATGCGTTCCCCCCGCGTAATGTAGATCGTCCCCAAGGGATGGCCTTGCGGATCTAAGTAGAGGTTTTTTTCGGACAGATCAAGTGTTGAACAGTCTTTACGGGTTCTTTCGTGCATGTATTCGTTTAGCGTTATCGATTGATAGCGTTCATGAAAATGGTCGATCTCATCGGGGTGGCCAAGGAGGTAGGATACGGGGTCCAGGAGGCTTTGTGTGTTTTCGCAAATAATCGACACAAGCCCCCGATAATCCGCGTCAATCGTCCCGGGGGAATTGGCAACACGTAACTTCGTGCGAAGCGAAAGACCGCTTCTCGGGCGCACTTGCGCTTCGTAGCCTTCGGGGATGGCCAGTCTGACACCGGTCGAGATGAGGACGGTCTCCCCCGGTTCGATGACGGCGTCATGATGCGCAAAAAGGTCGTAACCTGAGGCGTCCTCCGACGCGCGCAGCGGCGCTTTTGCGCCCGGCTCTAAGGCGAGATAGAGTTTAATCGTCACCCTCAATATCCTTTGGTTCATCGCCTGTGATGGCGTCCTCGATGGTCAACTGGTAGTCTCCGGGTTGCACGCGGCGGATTCTACGCTCCTGTTTCACTGAGCTGTCCTCCTCGATGCCGCGCTCCGCCAATTTCTTTTCATAGATGTCGCATAGGTTTTGGTAGTACAGGACATCCTTTTTCAGCTCCCAGAACTGTTCGCGAAGCCGGTTCAGCTCTGCTTTTAATTCTTCTTGCTGCATGCGCGCGAAATCGCGTTCCTGGTAGGCTTCCTTGATTTTGAGATGGAAATCTTCCATGAGGCCGATGGAATTGACAAGCGCCAAAACAGCCTGTGAAACCTGGTTCAGATGCGGGTGGCGTTTGGTTACCTGGTCCATCATGGCATCCGCGGTGGCGGCAATGTCATAGGTCCTTTGAAGATCGCCATCGGAGGAGAGACGATAGGTCATCTTCCCGATTCTGACATTCACATATTCATCTGATTTTGCCATGCATTGTCTCCTGTCCGAATCATTTTACAAAAGACCCGCGCTTCTGACAAATTGGGCCATGCGAAACAGTGAAGCAAGCTGTCGCGCTTCAAGATCTTCAGCTCTCACTTCATCGGACAACTGTTCATCTTGTTTGAATTTTTGGAACTCGAACCCAAAATCGTCATCAAGCCAATAGCCTGAAAGTTTCAGTGCGTTTTGCAGTGTTTTTCGACGATATTGGAAGAGCGATGTTAAAAAACGATGAAAGGACGGATCGCAGGCGATCGTTTTGTGGGATTCGTCCTCATTTGGAGTCAGTGTCAACAAGGCGGAGGTGATGCGGGGTTTTGGATAAAACGACGCGCGGCTGACCGTTCTAAGATAGCGCCAATGTCCAAAAAGACGGGTCGCGATCGACAGCGTCCCGTACTTTTTCGTGCCGGGTTTTGCAAGGAGCCGTTCGCTGACCTCATCCTCTACCATGAACAGCGCCTTGGACAGCCCCGGAAAGCGTTGGAGCGCTGTCAATATCAATTCCGTAGTGAGGTAGTAGGGAAGGTTACCAAAGACCAGCAGACGCCCTTTGAGGTCCTCTAGGAGGGGTTCATAGTCGACCTGGCGCGCATCCTCGTAAATCATACGGGGCGGGTGTTTGAGATCGCTCATTAAAACATCGTGGATTTTTTTAAATTTGCGATCAATTTCAACCGCGATGACCCGCTCGGAATGCAGGGCAAGTTCTTTTGTAATAATTCCGGGCCCGGCCCCGATCTCGACGATGGTATCCGTGGGAGCGGGCGCGAGGGTTTCTAATATGAACTGAATCACTTTTTCATCGTGCAAAAACACCTGCCCTAAAGCATGGGTTGGAAAGATTTGGTGTTGCTTTAAAAGAGAGGGAAGCGAGGCTTTGAAGGCCTCTCCCTTAAGGTCTTGAGATGACATAGATGGCTGAGACCGAATTAAAACGTGACAGATGGGCACATTCTCCCGGATCGTAACAAAGGTCAAAATTGCCACCGCTGCGATCGCCCACCACGGCCATGCCGTATCCGCGTACAAAGAGTACGGTGCCGCGCGGGTAGATATTGATATCCTGAGCGCCGACCGCGACGATACCGCGCTGCGCCATAACTCCCGAGCCCGTGTGGTGATTCGTCGGTGTCGTGTGACCTAAACTGCATTTACCGCCGCGCGCTTTGATCTGTTGCCGGCAGACCTCAAGGCCGTCATAGTGGGTCGCGTAACGTGCACCGTAATGGTCGATATAATGGAAGGTCACGCCGTCGACGGTGATGGTGCCGTCGCCGTTGTCAGTGAAATCGGCGTAATGCCGGTTGATGGACGGGCTCCCGGCCTTGTTGATGAGGCCGTTGTTTTTCAGAAGATTAAGGTTCGCCGCGACCATGGCGTTTTGGCCGCCGGTAGTCACAAACTTAATCGGAGAACCCCCTTGTCCTGAAGGAGCCTTTGTCGTATTCACAGCGGTTGTGGTAGGCGCTTTTGTCGTCGCAGGTGCGGTGGTCGCCAAAGTAGTTGTCACGGGGGGATATTGGCTGATGAATTCTCTTGACACATAGCCAATCTCTTCGCCCGCAAGCCGCACTTTCACCCAGTCATCACCCAAGGCAATGACACGAATACCCATGCCGTATTCAAGTTTTTGCTTGACGGGCGCGTGGGTCGACGGGGCTTCTCGGAAATTGAGACCGTCTTCGGAGAGCACGTAGTAGCGGATGTCAACCTCGCGGAAAGTAGTGCCTGACACCGCTTTCGTCGTCGTTGTTTCACGGGTCGTCCGGGAGGGAGTCGTACTCAGGGATTCATCTGAAACTTGCGTGGTAGAAGGCTTCATCTCCGCGCTCTCTTGGGTCACGAAAGCTTCAGTATGGATAGGCACCTGGGCCTCATCCAAGAGGAAGGCAAGTTCGCTGTCGGGCTGGTGGCGGTCGATATAGCCTTCTATTTCTAAAAGACTCTCCCCTTCCGCGACCGAGGGATCGGTCACTTGATAGATCGGGCTTTCGATATATTCTTCGTCATCTGAGGTGATAAGGCGGAAAATAAAGACAACAAAAACAGCCGCGATCAGGACGAGTGCGGTCGTCATCAAAAATGTCTCAATTCTCTGCTTTCGTCGCATACGTCCTCTTCTTTACACAACAAGACGGAAGCTATGGCTTCTTATCGTGTATTCTACGACTTTCCTAAGCTTCGTGCAAACATTCTTCAGAAATAATGCCGAGAAGCGCCTTCCCTATGTTCGCGGCAATCTCAAAAACCCTAACGGCCTCTCATTGTGACATACTCCACCATTTACCGTCGCTACCTAGAGACCCTCGCCGGTTTGTGACAACGATTGCCACGACCAATGACAGCGCGATTGCGTCGATACAAAAGGCGTTCATAGATGAAGGTGCCATGTATGTACCAGCTTGGAAGGCGATCCGCTCAAAGTCATCGCGGTCAATAAACAGCGTTGTGAGATCGAGGCGGCGTTTCGTGTCATGAAGACGGAGTTTCGGGCACGACCTGTGTTTTTATCTCGGGATGACCGCATAAAGGCGCACTTCATGACGTGCTTTATGGCATTCATGCTCTACAAAACCTTGGAGAAAAAGATTCGTCCTCAGCTGTCGGATTTGGATCCTTCGGGCGCGACCCTTATTGAGACGTTGCGCGGGAAGTCCTTTTACGAAATACCCGCAGAAGGTTATGTACCGCTTTACACGCGTACGCCCATAACAGATGCCTTACACGAATACTTTGGGTTTCACACGGACACGGAGATTGTGTCGCTAAAGACGATGAAACAGATTATTGCAAAAACGAAGAAGTCAAAATAGATTACGCACTGAACACCGTAATCTAAAACGCCCATAACGCTCTGGTGTCAGTGGTTAGGGGCGTTTTGCTTCTCCAATAGTGTCAAAAACGGGATCATATCAGGCACCTCGATAAAAGATATTTCAACAAATTCTATCACAATCTGATGAAAGCCAGTATGCGCCAGCGCTGTCCTCGCTCATAAAAGATACGGGCTCCAAGCGCCCCCTGTGATAGAATAACGACGTAAGATATTCGCTTTAATGAGGGGGATTGACCGTGACAGACGATAAGCATGAAGCGCTTGAAAATAAAAACGAGCCGAACGAGAAACCGATGCGCAAACCGGTCGTGCGTCAAACTGACGTTGTGACTTTGGAACCGGAAAAAGTTTCACCCGTCGTCGAAATCGGCGCCGAAGAGCCTGAAGAACTGCCCGAAAAAACCGGCAAATTGAAAACCCTCTGGAACAGCCGGGCGTTCTCAAACGCGCTCGTTGTCTTGTCTGTCATTTTCTTCATACTCGGCGCCTATTTTTTCATTAAACCCATGATCATCCATCGCAATCAGGACAAGATCGCGCAGGATCTTTTGGATCGCCTAAAGAATCAAGAACCGGGGAGCACCGATGAGATATCGGTGGATGTCGATATTAAAGACATCAATCCGCCGGGCGGCTATGTCGATGATTACGATTATTTTACCCCGACCAAAACCAAACCGCCGCTCGCCGAACCGACAGAAGCTCCCGCCACTAAGCCTCCTACGGTGGTCACGATTAAGACTGATTCCATTATGCGAATTCCGAAAATCAATCTGGAAATCGCCATCGCGCCTGACGTGAACGCGGCTTCACTGTGGGTGTTGCCGGGCCATTATCCGCCAAGCCCACAGCCCGGAGATAACGGAGTCACCGCTTATTTTGGCCATCGCATGTACGGCAAAGGACGCCACTTTAACCGCCTAAATGAGGTGGCCCCCGGCGATAAGATAGAAATCCAACGCAAGGGCTATCTTTATACTTACGTGGTTGAATCCTCGGACATTATTGAGCCGCCGGAGTTGGGGAAATATGTTTACGAAACCTCCTATCGGCCCCGTATTCTCCTCGTCACCTGCCATCCGATTCAAACCACCGGCGTCCCTAAATACCGCATGGTGGTCCGCGGCGTGCTTGAAAGCGCAGAACCGATTAGTTAAAAAAGGCTGCCCTTCAAAGGACAGCCCGCTTTCATTTCATCAACATCGATTAGGATCGATTACACATCGAACAATTCGTCGAGCATGAGATCGCCCAACGTTTCTGCTAAAATGGCCGATTCTTCCCGGGTCAGTGTCACGCCCTTACCCATTTTTTCATGTTCCGGTGACCAATCTCTGATATCGAGCTTTGGCGTGTTGCCATTCCAACTCACAAAGTTCAGCTCTTTGTTCCAACCCGTTTTCGGACTCGATGAGAGCACCGCAATCTCTTTTTTGATTTCAAATTTGAATTCTGCCATTTTCTTCTCCTTCTATTTGTTTAACCTGGCTTACTCTTCCAATTTTTTGCGGTCGACCTTCCAGATCATAGAGGCGTAGTCGCGGATGGTGCGATCGGAACTAAAATGACCGCTCTTGCAAATATTGTTCCAACACATCCTTGCCCAGTCAATCTGATTGCGATAGGCCTCAAAGGCCATTTGTCTCGCCTCACGATACTCCTGAAAATCACCGAGCACATAGTAAGGATCCGCCTTTTCATAACTGGAGCCTTGGAGCAGTCTATCATAGAGTGCGCGGAACATCCCAGTGTTACCGTCTGACATAGAGCCATCGATCAAGGTGTCCACCGCGCGCTTCAAACCACCAATATTCTCATACTGCCAATGGGAGGTGTAGAATTTTTTAGTCTCGGGGAAGTCTTTTAGACGAGGCCCGAACATGAAGATGTTGTCGTCACCCACCTGCTCCAAGATCTCAATATTGGCGCCGTCATAGGTTCCGACCGTCAAAGCTCCGTTCATCATGAACTTCATATTGCCGGTGCCTGAGGCTTCCATGCCCACGGTTGAAATTTGTTCTGAGATGTCGGCGGCGGGAAACAGATATTCGGCTAAGGATACGTTGTAGTTGTGCATGAACACCACGCGCATCTTCGAATTGACCTCCAGGTCCGCATTCACTTTAAACGCGACCTCATTGATAAATTTAATCGTCGCTTTTGCCAGAAAGTATCCCGGTGCGGCCTTGGCGCCGAAAATATAGGCGACAGGCGGGACGTCAAGCGTCGGATTGTCTTTCAAGAAATAATAACGATCAAGGATCTCCAAGGCATTCATCAACTGCCTTTTATACTCATGGAGTCGCTTGATTTGTATGTCAAAGATGAACGAGGAGTCAATGTCGATGCCCTCGCGCTCCCGTATGACACGGGCCAAGCGCTCTTTACTGCTCCGCTTGATCTCGATCAGATTTCGCATTTCAGCGGTGTTCTCCGCGTACGGCTGAAGCGCTTCTAAGGCGTCCATGTCACGCAGCCATTCATCGCTTCCGTGAAGCCTTGTCAACATGGCCGACAGCTCAGGATTGCACTGATTCAACCAGCGGCGCGGGGTCACTCCGTTTGTTTTATTGGAGAATTTCTCCGGCCACCAGCGATAAAAAGGGTGAAACACTTCCTGTTTCAAAATTTCACTGTGGATACGAGCCACCCCGTTAATTGACAGACAGGCATAAATCGCAAGGAGCGCCATGTGAACTTTACCGTCGTGAATGGGCGACAAGGGGAGAATTTCGTCATCGTTCAGGCCATGCGCGAAAGCTTCTTTTTTAAACTGCTCATCGATGCCTTCAATGATGTCCAATATGCGGGGAAAGAGATAACGGAATATCTCAAGATCCCATTTTTCGAGCGCTTCTTGCATGATCGTGTGGTTGGTAAAGGCAAATACTGAGGTCACAATCGCCCAGGCCTCGTCCCAGCTTTGACGATTTTCATCGATCAGAAGACGCATCAGTTCGGGGATGGCCAACACGGGATGCGTGTCGTTTAGTTGGATAATATTGTCACAGGCAAAATGTGAAAAATCGTAGCCATAACGTTCCCTGTACTGCTTCACGATTGTCTGCAAGGAAGCCGAAACAAAGAAATACTGCTGGCGGACACGCAACACCTTGCCGTCATAGGTTGTGTCGTTCGGGTAAAGCACGCGGCAGATATCCTGCACGCGGTTGCGCGAAATGACCGCGTCGTCAAATCGCTGCGAGTTAAACAGATTGAAATCGAACTCCTCCGCCGGCTCCGCCTTCCAAAGACGCAGGGTATTCACATTATTCGTCCCCTGCCCCGTGATGGGCAAATCCAAGGGGACCGCATAGACATCCATGTCGCGGTAGCGGACCAGTACCTTATCTTCCCTCCTTGTCACCATGAAGGGATAAGGGAGCTCCATCCAGGCGTCAGGGTATTCTTTTTGGTGGCCGTGCTCGATCTCCTGGCGGAATAGGCCGTAGCGGTACAAAAGACCATGTCCCATGACCGGGAGGTTCATCGTCGCGGATGAATCAAGAAAACAGGCCGCAAGGCGCCCGAGGCCGCCATTCCCCAATGCGGGATCCGTCTCTTCATTTAAAACGGCGTCAAAATCAAAACCGTCCTCTTCAACAAGCGCCCGGATCTCATCTAACCACTCGCGATTCAACAGATTATTAAGCAGGCT
>DIRK01000018.1:0-24947 GCA_002427535.1 Mageeibacillus sp. UBA5438
CACATGCCGATACAGCCGACTTCTTCCAAAGTAATATGTTCAAGCCCGCGTTTTCGGAACTCTTGGCGAAACGCTTCGAGCACTTCATTCGCACCGGCGGAGATGCCGCATGTTGCCATGCCGACGACCACCCGCATGTTGGCCGGTTTTTCAAGTTTTGCTTTCCATTCATCGCGAAGGCTGAATAGCTGTTCACGATCGAGAACTGTCTTGTCCATCGCTTCCTTCCCTTCTACCTGTTTGGCGTCCGGCTCTCCCGGCGGTATTTTGCCAGGATACACGGGATCTCATCGACATCATTCAGGTTGGCATAGACATCATCGTCGATCATCATGACAGGGGCAAGGCCGCAGCAGCCAAGGCAACGCGCCGCATTGACGGTGAAGAGTTTGTCTTCGGTTGTCATGCCGACGCCGACGCCCAAAATTTCGGTGACTTTATCAAGCACCTTTTGGGCTCCTTTGACATAACAGGCAGTGCCCATACAAACATGGACCTGATGCTGTCCTTTGGGGGTCGTCGTGAACTGACTGTAGAAGGTCGTGACGCCGTATAATTCAGCAATCGGGACACCTGTCTCCATTGAGATGAATTTGTGGACTTCCAGGGGCAGATATCCAAAGAGGCGCTGCGCTTCTTGCAACGCCGACATGGCAATTCCCTGGCTGTTTTCCTCATCGTGGATGAAGGCCCTCAACGCTTCGTAACGGGGGTCGTCATCGGCGATCGTCATACATTGACAAGGCTGTGACATCGTCATTTCTCTCTCCTTTTCAAACGTCTTCAGTAGGCGGCACGAAAAAAAGCGCGACCGGTGGGCGGCTCAGTAAAAGCGTCAATTTTTTGAGATTGACCGAAGATCCGTGAAGTCGGCACAAGAATCGTAACACCTGTATCAAACATAAAACAAAAGCACATTTAAGATTATCGATCACTTTCAATTATTTCGCAAGCGCCAGACGCGATTATTTATAATGAACCGCCTAAGATATGCTAGAATTTCCTGAAAGATTGTACAATAAATCAGTTAATCGTGAACCAATTGAGGAGGTGCTGTCATGGATCTCAGACATCTTGTCATGCTTCATTCAAATGATATGCATGGTGATTTTTTCGCAAAAGAGACGCACGATCGCATGGTCGGCGGAATGAGCCGTCTGTCCGGTTATGTGCACAAGGTCCGAGAAGAAGAACAGGACCCTGTGCTCTATGTCATTTCGGGTGACATGCTTCAAGGATCGATTATCGATCAGGAGTATCGGGGGATCTCGACGATCCTTGTCATGAACATGCTGGAGCCCGATGTGGTGACCCTGGGCAATCATGAGATGGATTACGGGTTCTCGCATCTGATGTTTTTAGAGCGCTGCGCAAATTTCCCCATCGTGAACGCGAACCTGTACATCAAACCGACCGAATCCAATTTGTTCAAGCCCTACCATATTATTGAAATCGACGGCATTCGCATCCTTTTCATCGGCATCATCACGGAGGAGATCATCGCAAAAAGCAAAAGCGAACCTCTGATCGGTACCTTTATCGGCATTGAAGATGCCGCAGAAGAGGTGGAGTATATCTGCAACAGCTACAAAGACGTCGACATCGATCTGACGGTGCTGTTGACCCATATCGGTTTTGATCAGGATATTGAACTGGCCAAACTCTTGCCGCCTGAGATCGGCGTGGATCTCATCATCGGCGGCCACAGCCATACGATGCTTGAGCAACCGGAGAAAATAAATGACATCCTGATCGCACAGGTGGGGTCGGGGACAGAACATATCGGTCGCTTTGACCTCATCATTAACATGGACACGAATTCCGTGCATGAATTTACCTGGAAAGCTGTACCGATCGACGACACGCACTGTCCAAATGATCCCGTGATGGATGAACTGCTGTCGAACTACCAAGAAGAAGTCGACGGAAAGTACAACAGTGTCATCTGTCGGCTCCCCCATGAGATGGAGCATGAAAATCGTTTTAGGGAAACGGAACTGGGGAATCTTTTTGCCGATATTTTGCGGTACCAGCTGGGTGTTGATATCGTTTTTGTCGCGTCAGGATCGATACGGAAGAAAAAGATGTCGCGGCTTGTCACGCGCACGGACATCATGGAGATCTACCCATACGATGAGGCATTGATCAGTTTCTCGGTGGACGGGGCGACCCTAAGAAAAATGCTTACCCACCTGATGGATTCGCTTTACCATCATGGGTCGCGAGAATTCTATCAGTGGAACGCAGAACTTCGGGCCAATATTGAAGCGGACGGAAAAATCGGAGAAGTATGGCTGAAAGGCGAAGACCTAGATCCCAATAAGGAATACCGGATCGCGATGCAGGATTACCATTACGGGATTATCGCCGATACCTTCGGCATCACGCACGAAGAACTGGATAAAAAGGGGCGAGTGCGTGTGGTCAGCACTTCCGCCCAGGATAATGTGATTGAGTATTTTCGCCGGCAAAAGGTGGCGCGTTCACGACGTGATGGCCGAATTAATATGACTATGGCTCTGGAGGAGCGATAAAAAAACCCCCGAGAAGTCGGGGGCTTTTTTAACATTGAGATCAGACGACGCTAATCGTCTTTTCCCTTTTTCAAACATTCGGCGCAAATGCCGGAGAATGAAACATTTGTCTCCTGGATCTGGTGTTCTGTGGCGCCGTCAAGGCTCAATTCTTCGATCGGTATGTCGAAGATTTTGTCGCATGCTTCACAGCGGAAATGTCCGTGGAAACTATGTGAGGCGTCAAAGCGCATCTCATTTGACGCAACCTTCACGGGACGGATCAGATGTTTTTCCAAGAAAAGTTTGACGGTATTGTACACAGTGGCACGCGAGAATAGATGACCCTCCTTTTGCAATGCCAAGAAGATATCATCGACTGAAGGATGATCCTTCGACGCCACGAGATAATCATAGATGCGCACTCGCTGGCTTGAAGGATTGATCCCATGCGCTTTCAATAGTTCAACTGTGTCATGTTTCATCTGTGATCTCACCTGCTTTAGAAATACATTCGGGTTATTTGTAGGAGTCAGATACTTTCCACTGTTCGTATATTTTTCCGACGAGGTCAATGCTGGGCTTCAGCGTCTTCCCGCCTTCTTCCCAGCCGGAGGGGGTCACTTCCTTACCGCCTGTCCGATGGACGAGCTGGTATGCCTTGATCTGACGGAGCGCCTCGGAGACATTGCGTCCGACGGGCGGTGTCAACACTTCCATGGCCTGGATATTGCCGTTGGGATCGATGATGAAGCGACCGCGAACATCAACACCTTCTTCGCGATCGTACACACCGTACAGTTCACCGATTGCGCCTGAGGAGTCAGACAGCATCGGGAAGGGGACGTTTTTCCCCGCCATGATCGATAATTCCTTGTCATCCCAGATTTTGTGAACAAATGGGCTGTCCACCGAGATCGACAATACGTTGACGCCAAGCGCTTTGAACTCTTCATACCTTGCTGCAACTGCAGACACTTCGGTCGCTCAGACAAAGGTAAAGTCGCCGGGATAGAAGCAAAGCATCACCCATTGACCTTTGAAGTCCTCCAGATTAACGTCTGTAAATTTTCCCTGATGATACGCGGGTGCGGTAAATAGAGGGGCTGGTTTTCCTACCATTGGCATGTTCTTATTTCCTTTCTGCATTTCATACCCTACCGTACTTCGGCAGGCGTTCCTGGATGATTGTAACGATTATAAGATCGTAACAATTATAAACAACTTTATGCTAACACGGCGCATAAAATTGCGCAATCCTATTCAGGAAGTTTATGCCTTGTGATATCGTGATCTTAACAAGGAGGAAGCGACATGAACGATCATTCATTCAGCCAAAAAGCCATTGAGGCGCATCGCCTCTGGCAGGGGAAAATTGAAGTTAATTCCCGTGTTCCCGTAGATTCCATGGATGCGCTTTCCATCGCTTATACGCCGGGGGTTGCAGCACCCTGTCTTGAGATTAAGGACGATGTGAATAAATCCTACGATTACACAAGGCGCTGGAATATGTGCCTGGTCGTCACCGACGGCTCTGCCGTACTCGGATTAGGCGACATCGGACCGGAGGCCGCCATGCCCGTAATGGAGGGTAAATGCGTTTTATTTAAGGCCTTCGGAGATGTGGACGCATTCCCTTTATGTATTAAATCACAAGATGTCGACGACATCGTACGTACGATATACCTTTTGTCCGGCAGTTTCGGCGGCATTAACCTGGAAGATATCGCAGCTCCACGTTGCTTTGAAATCGAGCGGCGCCTAAAGGAATTATGCGACATTCCCGTTTTTCACGATGACCAGCACGGGACCGCAGTGGTCGTGCTTGCCGCGCTTTTAAACGCGGTGAAATTGACCGAAAAAACAAAAGAAAAAACCCGTGTCGTTTTCTCAGGAGCAGGCGCGGCATCGATCGCGGTTGCCCAACTCCTGTTAGAGGCCGGTTTCAAAAACCTTGCCCTCTGCGACCGCCACGGCCTACTCTATCCTGGCCGCCCGAAGGGGATGAATGAAGAAAAGACAAGAATCGCACAAATCATCAATCCCGAAGGGCACCAAGGCGATCTCTCACATGCCCTAAAGGGAGCGGATGTGTTTATTGGGCTATCGGCCGCCGGTCTTTTAACGGGCGAAATGGTGGAAGCCATGGCAAAAGACCCGATCATTTTTGCCTGCGCCAATCCCGACCCTGAAATTGATCCTGAAATAGCTCATGAAAAAGACGCGTACATTGTGGCTACGGGTCGTTCCGACTATCCGAACCAAATCAACAACGTGCTGGCGTTTCCCGCAATCTTTCGCGGCGCTTTTGACGCGCGCGCATCCAAGATCAATGAAAAGATGAAAATGGCCGCCGCCCATGCGCTGGCCGACATCTTAGAAGCCGATGAACTGTCCGTCACGCGGATCTTGCCTGACGCGATGGACCCGCGTATCCGAGAAACGGTCGCCAAGGCCGTTTTTGACGCGGCAGTGGAAACAGGCGTCTCACGGATATAAAAAAACCGGCGGGGTGACCGCCGGTTTTCTTTTACTCGGGTAATTCGAGTTCTGGTTTCTTCTTTCTTTGCCAGGCGTGCATGGCAAGCGCCAGGGCGATGACACCATAGGAGATGAATACACGGAAGTACTCACCGATCATGGCGTTGTCAAACAGCACTTTGCCGGCCTCAGGTGCGACGATAAACAACGTATGGAATAAGATCACGCCCGTGATCGCCTGTTTATTAGTCGCCTTTTGCACGGATGCGCCGCCGACCAACAGGGCGGCGATCGCGAACTGACCCACCTGAAGGTGCGCGCCGTAGGTCGCAAAAGTCCCCAAGTTCTGCAAGTAGATCAATTGTCCCCAGGACGCCAACACCGTCGAGATGATCATGGCGAGGATGCGCACGCGGTCCACATGAATGCCCGAGGCATTCGCGATGACCTGACTTTGTCCCACCGTTCGCATATTCTGCCCCAGACGTGTCGACAAGAAGGCCTGGTTAAATACCGCAAGCCCCGCGACAAGCGCGAAGGGGAGCACCGCGATCGTAGAACGCGTCACGATGGTCTCAATAAAGGGGATATAGGTTATGGCGTAAAGCAGGAGCGCCCCGACAATCCAGGCAATGTAACGCTTTGGGTTGAAGCGTTCATCGGGCGTACGCTTATTCTTGATGAATTTCCAAACAGACAAGAACACGATGAACACACAGCCGATTTCAATCGCGTTTACCACCGGCAGCCGGTCAGTCATGAGATAACGCTCGACTGTCGGGATATAGGTTAGAGCATAGATCACAGCTGAAGCGATGAGTAGGACAAGCGGCCCTAGGGGGAATTTTCTCTTGTTTTTTAGCTCCGTGATAATCCGTATGACCGCCAGGACTGCGATCGCAATGAATAGCACGAGGATTAAGTCAACTAATTTGACAAGATCAAGTGCGTATTTCATATTGCCTGTGAGGTCAATGGTGTTCTTTATGCCGACACCGCCCGGGATCACGAGGCCGTTTGTTTTAACGGGCAGGACACCGCCCAGGATGTAGAGGAAGAAGAGCTGGTAAAGACCATCGGCAAAGAACCCGAGGATGAGCCCCGCGATCATTTCCGCACCCTTCATCTTGTTGAACAGCCGTCCCACGCCAAAACCGAAGAGGACCGACAGAGGCGTTGCGATCGCAAAGGCGACCAGCATACCCGTCAATCCTGTCATGCCCCAGTCGACGGCAAAGAACAGCCCCATCTGGGCCGCGATGGCGCCGATGACGATACTGAAGTTCAGGCCCATTCCGGCTAAGACCGGAATGAGTAACGACATCACAGTGAAGCCGTTGCGTCCGAAGCGGACAAAAATATTCTCCACGACAAAACTCATCGGATTGCCGGAGACAAGGACCGCACCGATACACAGCGCGCCGAAAAGAAGCATGACTTTGTTTTCAAACAGCCAGCTAAAGACTCTTTGCGCGCCCGTTTCTTTTTGCGTCAAGAGGAGCTCGGTATCATGTTCCGCGGTGTCAAGGTGATTATTGTTATTTTTCAACTTGGTTGCCTCCTCTCGTCTTGGACAGCGCATACAGGATGATGCCGTTCGAGATGATGATGCGCAGCACTTCTGATAGAGTGCTGCCTGAAGGCATCAACTTCTTAATCACGGGAAGTGAAGTTGTGAGGATTCCCTGAAAGAGCAAGGCGCCGAGGATGACGTTTGTAATCGACGCACGCCGGGTCGTTGCGCCGCCGATCAGGATGGCGGCCACACACTGGAAGCCCATCATGAGCGGTGCGTTATAAAGCTGCAAAAATCCGAAGACCTGCGCGTACATGATGATGCCGATGGCACCTAACACGGTGGAAAGTACCGTGCCGAGAATCCGCATATTATCCACATTGATCGCGTTGGAGCGTGTAAAAAGTGTATTCTCCCCCGCGGCACTCATGGCAATGCCCGTCTTGCTTCTTAGAAACAGCCACATTAACAGGCATAAGAACAAGAAAAACATAATGACGCCCATCGGGATGACCACACCGCCCAGTTCAAAGGCCATCCATCGAAGGGCCGTGGGGTGCGTTTGAGCGACTGCCGGGTTACTCATAAGGCCGCCGAAACTATCTTCCAGGTTAATCGTATTGCGCATGCCCTCGCCGGCAATCGGCCAGACAAGCGTACCTGATTTGAACGGCAGTGACAGCCACACGATGTTGGCAAAGGCGATGGCCGAAAAGCCGACATAGGTCGACACGGTCATCTCCGATCCCTTGACGCGGTTTAGCAGTAAACCGTACACAAATCCCAGTAAGATGGCGATGGGGATGGCGATGAGCAACGAGAAACCCAGATCAGTCCACGGGCGGTTAGCACCATGGCGAAAGGACAATTCGATCGCCGTGGTACTCCCGATGAGTCCGGCCACGATGCCCAGTGATACACCGAAGTTCAGTCCGATCCCGCTTTGCACCCCCGGTACCATGGCGAGGATCAGGATGCCGAACATCGACCAACGACGCAGCACATCGCTGAATACATCCGTCAATTTCAACCCCATGAACGGGGAAACGACGATCAAAAGGACAAAGAACAGCCCGATGATGATTCGAGGCCATCCGACACGCTGAATGATGTCTTTCATATTACGCATGGGCGACCTCCTCTTCGATATCCGTGACGGACATGCCGGCCATGGCAAGACCGAAAGCGGCGTCAGAAGCGTCAGGCGGCAAAATCTCTGACACCTTACCTTCCGCGACGATCGCAATGCGGCTGCAGACCGAGCGCAGTTCCACAAGCTCTGAGCTGATAATAATGATGGTCATATCTTCTTCAAGGTTCATTTTGACCAAATGTTCAAGCACAAGCTTCTTTGCGCCGATATCAATTCCCCGCGTAGGCTCTGCCACGATGAGTATTTTGGGATTCATAGTCAAGGCACGCGCGAGGCAAACTTTTTGCTGGTTGCCGCCGGACAGACTTCCGCTTTTTTGCTGCGGGCCGGTACAGCGTATATCGAGCAGCTCAATCATGTTGAGTGCGTGTTCTTTTGATTTTTTGCGGTTCAACAGGGAGAAAGGTCCCCATTTTCTTAAAAATCCGTTATGGATCTGCATGGACGAGAAAATAATGTTTCGTTCAATGGATTCACCCAAAAGCAAACCCACCCCTCGCCGATCTTCAGAGACAAAGGCAACCTCGTGGCGCAGGGCGTCGCCCAAGCGCTCCAAACGAAGTTTTTCGCCAAAGATCTTGACTTCCCCCTCCGCGGGGAATAGCCCCATAATGCCGTTTATGATGCCGATTTTCCCTTGACCTGCTAATCCGCCAAAACCGAAAATCTCACCTTTTTGAATACAGACATCCATATTCTTAACTTGTTCGCCCGGCATGGCGACAGAAAAACCATTGAGCTCGAGTGCGACCTCGTCCGTGGCGCATTCTGCCCTGGTATCGGTGACATCGACCAGGCGTTCGACTTTTCTTCCGATCATTTTGCCTGCGATTTCGACGACCGTCATGTCTTTAGTCATGGCGCGTTCGATCAGCTCGCCATCTCGCAAAATGGTAAGACTGTCCGCGATCGTCAACACTTCGTCAAGCCGGTGCGTGATGAAGATGATGGCAATCCCTTGTTCTGCGATCAGTTTCATGATGTCAAGCAGGCGATCGGCTTCACTTTCGGTCAATACAGCGGTCGGTTCATCAAAGACTAAAAGGCGTATGCCTGTTTTATCAATTTCACGCGCAATCTCGACAAATTGTTTGTAGCCGATCGGAAGGCCGGCGACTTTCACATAATCCTCGATATTCATGCCGATGCGCGATAAGGCTTTGCGAGCATCACGGCTCATCGCCTTGCGATCCAGTATATCCATGGAGGTTCCCAAAAAGCGCGACAGGAAGGTCGGGCGTCCGATCTCTCGTCCCACTTTAATGTTTTCCGTGATGGTAAAGTCGGGGATCAGCATAAACTCCTGATGGACCATGCCGATTCCGTAGTCCATCGCCTCATGGGGATTAGCGATGTTGACCTTCTCACCTGCGATTTCAACCGTTCCTTTAAAACCGCCGGTCGTGTGGATCACGGGCATGCCGAAAAGTATATTCATGAGCGTCGATTTCCCCGCGCCGTTTTCACCGACAAGCGCGTGGATTTCACCCGGCTTCACCTCCAGATCGACTTCATGTAAAACCTGATTGCCGTAATACTCCTTACTTATCCCTTTCATGGATAAAACAGGTGGCCCATCCATATTACGTTCTCCTTTGATTTCTGTTTCCAAAAAAGCGCACCGACCCCGACGGGAGCCGGCGCGCTCAATTTTTCAGCTCAGCATGATTCAGCAACTAAGCTTTTAATCACACGCGCCCTATCATTCGATCGGCTTGCTGAAATCGACGAAGGGAGCAAGGAGCAGATAGAAGTTCTCAAGCTCAACTCCGTCGCCTGTCACGTAGTTCGTGATCTTGATGTCGCTTACGTTGTATTCTTTCGCGGCTTTTTCAATCGCACGGGCAAACGCCGCGGGATCGTGACGATCCGTGAAGACGCCTTCGCAGTACTCAATCGCGTACTCGACACCGGCACCCACCATCAGCATGTTGACGGGGACGCCCCATGTGGACATGCGGCCTTCCTGGTCATGTTCCATCAGCTTTTCACGGATTGACTCGAGCATGTATTTAACGTCACCTTCATGGCCGGTCACGTCAATGTTAAGCGCCGCGGGATAGGCGTGGTAGGGGCTCGGGCAGCACTGCTGCGGGTAAACGCCGCCGCCTTTCATGACTTCGCGGATCAGGGGCTCTTGCAGACCGCAGTTGGTTGAGAAGAACGCCGTATCTTTGCCCAATTCGGCCAGCTTTTTCGGGACATCTTCCACGATAAACTGCTGCGCCCCGGAGATACCGGCATCACCGGTCGGGTCGGGTGCTTCAACGTCCATGAATTCGATACCGAGCGTTTCGCAGGTCTCGATCATGATCTGACGGCGTGCTGAGATGGTCTCATAGCCGAGGTGACGCGGGAATGAATAGTGCAAGAGGCGTGTTGCGCCCATGCGAGCCGCTTCGGTCGGGATGGTGACACCCATGGACAGCTCGTCCACGAGCATGTTGATGTCAGCTTTTGCGGACATGACATCCGGTGGTTCGGCGCAGACACCCGTGATAAACAGCATGTCGGGGCGTGTCTCGCGCACTTTGTCGATGGCGGCAGCAGCGCCCGGGACGGCCTGAACGAAGACAATCGCCTTCACTTTTTCGTCTGACGCAAGCTGCAGTACACCCTGGATGACCTGCTCAACTTCCGATGGGAAGTTATCGGGGTAGGTCGCTGTAACGATCATGTCGCCATAACGCTCCTTGATCTTCTTAGCGGCCTGATACTCTTCCTCACCTTGAGAGACGGTCCCCGTGTAGATCGCGATTTTGTAATCGTCTGCCGGTTCCGGCGCGGGTTCAGTCTCACCCGATTCTACCGGAGGTGCTTCTGTCTTGGTGGGATCTGTCGGCGCGGGTCCTTCGCCTCGGCAGGCCACGACCGCGAAGATCATCATCACCGCCAGTAACGCCACGAGAATTTTCTTTGTCATAAATCTTCCTCCAATTGTTGTTCATCCATGTCCGGATGACCGTATTCTTTTGGTTTGCCCAAAAGAGAGTTCCGCTAAAGCGGGCGGACAAAGTGGAAATACACTTCTCACAGAAATTGAGAAGTGTGTTAATCATAAATATTCAAAGAAACTTTGTCAACAAGATTGTGCTGTATATGTTGACAAATATTCCACATATTCGTCAAATTCTATTCTCATCTGCACCATTAATGGCATTATGCACTAAAATATCAATTAGCAAATAAGACAATACAGCATACAAGCATAATGTGGTATTGACGCAAGTTAGATGACCCCTGGAATCACGGTGTTCCGGAATTTAATTGAAATGTGACTATCGTATAAATATCATGATTATGCGATTACCGTATGTATAAACAAAGATATTGCCTTACTTGGCGATTTGGTCAAAGCCCGTAAGCCATGTCTGGTTTGACGTACCGAACATATAGTTCAATACGAGCGCGTCCGTGATCCCGTTATCTTTGACCAAGGTCGGAAGGCTTCTTACGTAGTAGCGGGGATCGACGACATAAATCTCTTCAAAATGGTTGGCGAGGTAGGGCACAAAGGCATTTCCGAACGAGTCCTTCACCAAAAGGATTTTTCGGCCGTTCTTGTGATTGGTTTCAATCTTCAAAAGCGCCCGGTCGCCACCTGAGAAGTTTAGGTAGCTGTTGCCGCCCTTGATGCGTTCGTCATTCAGGCGAATTTTATAGGATGACGTCATCTCACTACTGTCCCAGGCGGTCGCTGTGTACTCAGCATTCGGGCGCCAACCTTCTGTGGTGTCGGGGTTGTTTTTCAAGACCTCGTCTTTTGACACTCGGTACAAGGAACCCAGGTAGGTGCCTTCCAACTCATAGTGTTCCATCGCCTCAAGCGGCAAGGGGTCAAGGCCTGCTGACTCACAAAAAGCGACATAAGCATAATAAGCGCCAAGGCCCGTCCAATGGTGATCCGTGCGGTAATAGATGTACTGATCACGATGGAAAAGCAGTTGGTCATAGGCATTGACCGTGCGGATATTGGCGTCAAGCGCGTCATTCACGATACCAATGCACATGATTTGAGACGAATAACCTGCGTGGTGTTCGTCAGGCGCAAAAAGCTCAATAGCTGTCGGCGCGATGAGGCTGTAGAGTTGCGTACCCTCACCTAGTTTTTGATCGAAGGCGTTCAAACGTTCGGCGTAGGCCTTAAGTTTATCTTCATTGCCGTAGTAGCGCTCCATCGCCCGTTTGTTAATAATCAAAAGCAGTTTGGTGGAAATGACCTCCTCATCGGGCGCCAAAGGCGGCGGCGTGGGAGGGGAGGTCGGCTCTGTGGGGTTTTCTGTTTCAGTCACGTCCGGGTCGTCACTTTGGGAGGGCACCGGATCGGTCGCGGGCGGTTCGGTGGGTTCAGGCTCCTCCGGCAGATTTGAACCTTCCTCATCGGGGATCAGGTAAATGGCCATCCCATCGGCGTTCAGGTTCGGGTAGGCGAGTTTACGCCAAGTTTTGCCGGAGCTTATGAAGGATTCGCGAAAGGGGAACTGATCGCTGTACCATTTTTCGATTTTAACCGCCTGTTCTCCCGTAAGCGCGTCCGCATAACTGAGTTCCGGGAATCGGCTGAGCCGGCGCCCCTCATCTTCCGAAATATCCTGTTCGGGCAAAATAAGGTGCAGGACCCCGATCACAAGAAGCGTGACAAGGAAACTTACGATGAGGATGGTCTGGTTCTTCTGGCGTGTCGGCATGGCGTGTTCCTATCGTTAAAAACGGAAATATAAAAACGGATTGTAGCTCGAGGCTACAAGGGAAGCGGAGGTCAATAAAAGCAGAAAAAGGACGCCGGCGGTTTGCAAAAATCCGCCTACAGGTGAAGATTCAAGCTGCCTTAAGGGGCGTTTGAAACGGTCTTTGAACCAAGGCAGAAGCGGGGTGGCGAAAATAAAGGCTAAAAGAATGAAAACGAGATGCTGCTTCCACAGTATTTTGGCCTCAATGTCCAAAAAGCCCGCAAGTCCCGGCGCAAATATTCTTTTCCAGTACGTGAGCAAGCGGCCCATGCTCGTAAAGTAAAACAAACTCCATCCGACAAAGACGGCCAGCATGCTGCCGATATGCCCGATGACACGCGGGATTTTGCCCTGATAAGGCAAAATGAAAGCGCGCTCAAACAGGAGCAGGATGAAATAATAAAGGCCCCACAAAACAAAGTTCAGGCTTGCCCCGTGCCAAAGGCCGGTCAAAAACCACACGATGAAGGTGTTGCGTAGGCGATGATGTCGGTTGCCGCCCAGCGGGATATAGACATAGTCGCGAAAGAAGGTGCTCAGCGAGATATGCCAACGCCGCCAAAAGTCGGTGATTGTTCGGGCAATGTACGGGTATTGGAAGTTTTCGAGAAAATGGAATCCAAACATCGCCCCAAGTCCGATGGCCATGTCGGAATACCCTGAAAAATCAAAATAAATCTGAATCGTAAACGCGATCATGCCTAAGATGGCCGTGGCCGAGCTGATCTGCGCAAAATGCGTGGACTCCAAGCAGAGCTCCACAATTTCGCTCGCGTAGTTTGCGATCAAGACTTTTTTGGCTAAGCCGACAAGAAAACGCCCGATCCCGCCGCTCATTCCTGAGAGTGTGATTTTTCTTCTTAAAAGTTGCTGTTCAATGTCGGCGTAACGGACAATAGGTCCCGCGATCAGCTGCGGGAACAGCGAGACATAAAGAAGAAATCGGGCAAATGAGCGCTGTATCTTGATTTCACCGCGATACAAATCAATGATGTAGGTGAGCGCCTGAAAGGTGTAAAAGGAGATTCCGATCGGCAATGAAATAGTGGGAACCGAGAGTTTGACGAAGGGAATCGTATTCAGGATTTCAACAATGAAGCCGGTGTACTTAAAATAAACAAGACTTGAGAGCGCGATCACGATCGCGAGGACAAGGAATACTTTCTTTTGCCTTTTGGCTCGACTTCGGTGCATGAGGCGCCCGCATATCCAGATAATGAAGGCGGTAAAGATCATAAGGAGGACATAGATCGGTTCGCCCCAGGCGTAGAAAAAAAGCGATGCGATCAGCAATATCGCATTTTGCGCGCGTATGCTCGGCGTCAACCAAACTGCGACAAGGCAGAGCGGCAAAAACACGTAAAGAAAAATCAGCGACGAAAATACCATTGACGAATCTCCATGTTTCACATTCTATGCATTGCGCTTTAAATGTCAACTATTGAAATAGTAGGAGTGCCTCTTCGGTCTCAAGCCAGGCCAAAAGGAGATCGACCACCCCGCCGTAGCTTTTGACGCCTTCTTCTTCCCGGTTAGCCTTCAGGTACTGGTCGTTGATGTTCTCGGACAGTTGGGCGATCGGCGTGTCAAAGGCTTTCCAATAACTGGATTCGGCTTCAAGGTCGCGGATAACAGCCGGGGAGAGCGATTCGCGATACACCAGATAATAACGCGAGGGATCTTCCTTCCATAATTTTCTTGCGATGCTTTTCCATGAAGAGATCAGTCCGGAGTACTGCCACACAGGTTCCGGATGGTACATGCAACTTAAAACAGCGGCAAAATCACAGTCGCCTTCGCGCGCAAATCCTCGAGCATGGGCCATTTCATGGGCCGCGGTAACAGGGATCATGAAATCAGGCTGATCGATATGGACATTGGGTTCCACTAGAAGAGGCATGTAAAGACCGACAATGTTCGTGTAGGACCAGTACCTTGACAATAAAACGCCTTTGGGTTTTGCCCGCACGCGACTTTGGAGCGCGGGATAGTGAGACGATGCCGCATCCCAGCCTGATTCCGCCTCACGCCAAAGGGAGGGCAGGAAATGGATGACAAGCACACCGGACTCGTCCTCCCTAAGAGGATCTCTTACTTGAGACGCCGCTTTTCCTAAAATGCGCGCGGCATCCTCTAGCTCATCGACAGAATAGCGCCTGACCGAAAGATCCATCGCTTGCTGTAGGGGGGAGCGCGCATAGTTTAAACCGTGTAAAAGTAAAAATAAAGATAAGAGGATGAAGACAACACCGAGCACCCAAAGGCACACCCGAAGGATCCGCCGGCCCCTATGTTCGTTTGTCTTGACCAGGCGGATAATCGAATAGATAAAAAGCCCGATTAAGATGAATGGCCCGATGACCACGAAAGCTTCTGTGACTGAGAAGGGGAGAAGGCTTATAGGCCAGGTCCAAATGGATGCCAGTAATTCAAAAATATGGCGGCTGTAAAAATCAGCCACCGCGGGATTTTGGAAGGCAATCGCGCGAAAAAAAAGTAGGAGAAGAACGATCAGCCCAGCGATACCGGCAAACAGAAGCGACGCCCGCAAAGAGGGACGGCTGTCGTTTTGTTTAATTTTTCTTATAGGATGTTCCGTCATGGCCTTTTCTTTCAGATGAATAGGATTTATTGTCTCATAAGGGAAGCCATTCGTCATCTCTTGTTTCTGCTATGATAATCAGAGTCATTTGATTAACGGATTGTCGTCTCTAGCGCATAGGAAGAAAGGATTTATTATGAACATACCGACCCCCCATATTGAAGCAAAAAGCCCCGATGAAATCGCCAATACGGTCTTAATGCCCGGCGATCCGCTACGCGCGAAATTCATCGCGGACACGTATTTTGAAAACCCCGTCCAGTTCAATCAGGTGCGGGGCATGTTGGGATACACCGGCTATTACAAAGGAAAGCGAGTCTCCGTGATGGGTTCGGGGATGGGAATCCCCTCATCGATGATTTACTTCCATGAGCTTTACGCTTTTTATGAAGTGGACACGATCATTCGTATCGGGAGTGCGGGGGCCATGCAGCCGCACGTCCATCTGCACGATCTTGTGATCGCCACCGCATCGAACACGGACTCAAAGATTAACCATGGACTCTTTGGTCCCTACGATTTTTGCCCGACTCCGGATTTTGACTTGCTGGTCGAGGGGGTTAAAAAGGCCAAAGCGATGGACATTCCTGTCCACGCGGGCACCGTGCTTTGCTCCGATCAGTTCTATCGCGATTTTCCGGAAGAGGTGATGGGTAATCTCATGCGCTACGGAGCTCTATGTGCGGAGATGGAGTCAGCCGCCCTTTATATGACCGCCCGAAAACTCGGGAAAAGAGCACTGGCCATGTTCACGATCAGTGACCATATCCTGACCCAGGAAGCAGATTCGCCGGAGGCCCGCCAGGAGGGCTACCGCCAGATGATGGAACTTGCGCTTGAAATCGCGCCGGCATAAATAGCAAAAGTGCGGGCCGTGTTCGGCCCGCACTCATTCACAAGATCACGTGTAATTTTATTTTCATTTAAAAATTCTTATCGATTAAAAATCACTTGAATTCTCTTCGACTGCCTTTGCAAGAAACTCTGAGAGCGGCATGGAACCCAGGCTTCCGTCATCACGGCTCCTAACGGACACCGAGTTGTTCGTGGATTCCTCATCGCCCACAATCAGCATGTAAGGGACCTTTGCCAGCTGCGCTTCACGGATCTTGTAGCCGATCTTTTCGTCACGGATATCAAGTTCCGTCCGTAAACCCGAGGCTTTCAGTTGCTCGACAACCTCTTGGGCGTAAGCTTCATTCTTGCTTGAGATTGACAGGACACGTATCTGCTCGGGTGATAGCCAGAGCGGAAATTTCCCCGCGTAATGCTCGATTAAGATCGCCATGAAGCGTTCAAGCGCGCCGTAGGCGACGCGGTGCAGGACGATGGGTCGATGTTTCTCGCCGTCCGATCCGATGTACTCAAGGTCGAAACGCTGAGGCATCTGAAAATCGAGCTGAATGGTGCCGCACTGCCAGCTTCGGCCGATCGCGTCATTAATGTGGAAATCGATTTTCGGTCCGTAGAAGGCGCCGTCGCCTTCGTTCACCTGGTAGGGGGTACCGAGTTCATCTAAAACTTCTTTCAAGACACTCTCTGCGTAATTCCAGTCCTCGATGTCACCCATTGCGTTATCAGGCCGGGTCGACAGTTCGACGTCATAATCAAAGCCAAACTTGCGGTAGACACTGTCAATCAAGTGGAAGATCCCCTTGATCTCGCCGGGCAGCTGATCCGGTGTCATGTACAGATGCGCATCGTCCTGAGTAAACGCTCGAACGCGCATCATACCGTGAAGGGTTCCGGACAATTCGTGGCGGTGTACCAGCCCCAACTCGCCCATTCGCAAGGGCAGATCGCGGTAGGAATGCGGTTTGCTTTTGTAAACCAGCATTGCGCCCGGACAGTTCATGGGTTTGACGGCATAGTCTTCCTCGTCAATTTTGACCGTGTACATATTCTCCTGGTAGTGTTCCCAGTGACCGGACTCTTCCCAAAGCTTCCTTGACAGGATGATGGGCGTTTCGATTAAGACATAGCCCGCTTCGTAGTGGATTTCTTTCCAGTAGTCGACCAGCAAGTCTTTGAGGATTTTGCCCTTCGGCAACAAGAAGGGGAATCCCGGCCCCACATCCGACATCATGAAGAGCTCCAGCTCGCGGCCCAGCTTCCTGTGATCACGCGCTTTTGCCTCCTCCAACATCTGGAGGTAGTTTTCGAGTTCCTTTTTAGTCGGAAAGGAAGTGCCGTAGATGCGTGTCAGCATCTTGTTTTTTTCATCCCCATGCCAGTAGGCGCCTGAAACGCTCAATAATTTAAAGGCCTTGATCTGCTTGGTGTAGCGTACATGCGGGCCCGCACAAAGGTCCGTGAAGTCACCCTGACGGTAAAAGGAGATTTCCTCATCTTCGGGAAGATCAAGAAGCATCTCAAGTTTGTAGGGTTCATCCTGACTTTTGACAAATTCTATGGCCTCATCGCGAGGCAGTGTGAAGCGTTCGATCTTGTAATTGGCTTTCACGATTTTCTTCATGGTCTCTTCGATAAGTTCGAGGTCTTCTGAGGAAAATCCTCCTTCCCGATCGAAGTCGTAGTAAAAACCGTTTTCAATCGCAGGTCCTATGGCCAGTTTTGTTTCAGGCCAAAGCTGTTTCACAGCGTGCGCCAGCACATGGGAACTGCTATGCCAAAACGCATGCATGTCCAATTCACGGTCTTCATCCGACGCTGTCGTCGTCATCACAACCTGTTCTTTCTTTTGATCCGCCAAAGGATCATTGAGTGGTTGTTCCTGCTGTGGCATGTCAGTTCCTCCTTATAATTTATTTGACCCGCCAAAAAATCTAAAAGACGTCCAGACGGGCTGCTTTTCAGCATAAACCAGAACGGCGCGATTGACAATCGCTTCGGTTAAGAGTAGTCAACGGTTACGCTTTTTCGATATTCTTTTAAATGGTGAGGTAAGGGCACGCATGAGCCCTTTAAATACGGAGCTTGGGCGAAAAATGCGCGGGAAATATTGCATGCGGCCTGTCGCGTGGGCCCGTATGAGCATGGCAATTTCCTGCTCTCTCACCTGTGTGTTGTCACGCATCATGTAGCCCGAGGTATCCCGGGCCGGTTCATAAAAGCGGTACCAGGCGCCGTAGGCATCTCCCAGGCCGAAAATATGGCCGGCCTCATGGGCGGCCACATGCGGTAGGCACCGCATAGGCGTTTGAGTGGGAAGCACCATGTAACCCGGATATTTGGGGCTCCAATTTAAGCCGATGCTCTCGATTTGCCCCGTTTTAAAAATGCCCCATAGTCGCCGATAAAAAGGGCTTGCGACATGAGCAGGAAGGAAAAGTGAGGGTTTATAGTAGATGCGGACCGTGCGCCTTTTTGAAATATCTTCTCGTTGCACATGCCTTATGTGTACATGCACTTGAAGGTGCGAGTCGAAGTCATGGGGAGGCATATTTTTGGCTTCACAAAAAACCATAATTGCCTTTTTTATGTCATCCGTGATTTTGTAGTGTCCGCTCCAATGGTCGATAATGCCCTGATCGATCGTTTCTTGAACCTCTTTGGAACGCCGATTGTACGAAAAAAGACAGTCGATCGTGAGTCCCTCTTTTGTCAGGGACACGATAATGGGATCTTGTTGCCTCATACGCGATGTGCTTCATACCAGCTATCAAAGGCGTCTGTTTCATGCGCCTTCGGGATGGAAGGTTGAGCGCCTCGCCGTGTGACGGAGATGGCGGCCGCCCGTGTCGCGCGGTCAATGATCGGCGCGAGTTCATCAATCGAGGGGATGAAGGGATATAGCCTGTCTTTTCGCGCTTCGATCAGGCGATCGATCCCAGCGGCTAACACACCGTTAAAGCAGTCGCCGGCCGCAGTCGAATCGACCATGGCGACGCGATAGGCGGTAAAACGTGCGTTTCCTTTGTTGTTAATCAGTAAGGAACCCTGTTCGCCGAGTGTCACCACGAGTGTTGAAAGGCCGCGTTCCAGCAATACAGCGCCTGCCCGGTCAAAGGCGCTTGTATCCTGTTTGGGCCAATCACTCAAAAGCAAAAGTTCTGTCTCATTGGGCGTCATAAGATCCGCATTCTGATAAATCGAAGAGGGTAATGAGACCGCCGGGGCGGGATTTAAAATGCTGAACACTCTTTCTTCCCGCGCGATAACAAGGGCTCTTTCAACGGCCTCAAGCGGTATCTCAAGTTGCAATAAGAGGACGTTAGAGCGTGCAATAAGGGGACGTAAAGCGTCCATGTCATCCGCTGTGAAACAGCCGTTTGCACCCGGCACAACCACAATGCGGTTATGCCCTTGTTGATCGACGATGATCTGTGCGACGCCTGTGGAGGTATCACTTACCTTTTCGATGAAACTCGTGTCGATGGGGTCTTGACCGAGTGTCTCGATCAAGATATTCCCAAAGGCATCATTGCCGACGCGTCCAGCCATCACGGTGGCGGCACCGTCCCGCGCGGCGGCGACGGCCTGATTGGCTCCTTTGCCACCCGGAATCTGGTGAAAATCGTCACCGGTCACAGTTTCACCCTGTTCGGGCGCCCTTTGGGTGTTCACGACGAGATCCATATTGATGCTTCCGATGACGGTAATCATGCGCTCATCTCCTTCTCCTTTTAGCTGGAATAAGTATAGCATCGGAGTCATTTTGAAAAGGCAGGCAAAATCATTCAGATTTTAATGAGCAACGGCCTCATGCTCGTTTCGGGACCGCGCCTAAAAGTCATGCTGGGACGCATGACGAAAAGCCCTATTAAATCTGTTTTTTTAGGGGCAGGCGTCACCGCGGTGATCCAGGCATCGGCCGCCACGACCGTCATGGTCGTAGGCCTTGTCAACGCGGGACTTTTGCCTCTGTCTCAGACCGTCGGAATCATCATGGGGGCCAACATCGGGACGACGGTAACTGCCTGGCTTTTGAGTCTTGGCACCTTAGGTGCCGGTAACGCCTATCTGCAAATATTGAGCCCAAGTTTCTTTGTACCGCTCATTGCGGCGGTGGGCGTTGCGGCCATGATGTTCATGAAAGACGAGCGCAAGCAAAACATCAGTCGCATCGTGGTAGGCTTTGCCATCCTGATGTTCGGAATGCAGACGATGAGTGAGGCGCTTATGCCGCTTTCACAGCACCCGGGTTTCCGCCAGCTCTTTTTGACCTTTTCGAATCCCATCTTAGGCATGTTAGCGGGAGCTGTGCTCACAGCGGTCATCCAGAGCTCTTCGGCCTCCATTGGTATTTTGCAGGCCTTCACACTGACGGGCGCTGTGACCTTCGGGGCCGCGATCCCCATCATCATGGGTCAAAATATCGGGACCTGCGTCACGGCGCTCACAAGCAGCATCAATACGACCAAGAACGCGAAACGCGCCGCGCTCATTCATTTGTTTTTCAACGTGATGGGAACCGCGGTTTTCATGTCAGGATTCTATTTACTGAACGCGATCCGCCCGTTTAGTTTTCTAAATCACAGCCCCGGCGCCATCGACATCGCGATCATGAACACCGCGTATAAGGTGAGCGCGACCGCGCTGTTTTTACCTTTCCGTGATTGGCTGGTGAAATTTGTTGTCTGGATCACGCCGACCAAAGAAGGCGAACAGTTCGATCTCTTGGAGGAGGCTTCGGTGTTCGCGGCGCTTGATCCGCGCTTTTTAGAGACACCGGGATTTGCCGTTACCCAAAGTCGTCAGCTGACCAATCAGATGGCTGAGCTAGTCGGACGGCAATTTGCCTCATCTTCAGAACTCCTGGATGTATATGACGCACAAAAATTCCGCGACAACAGTCGTATGGAAGATCTGGTCGATCAGTATGAGGATCACCTGGGAACTTATATGGTGCAGATCAACGCGCGCCATGTGACGGATCGAGAGAAGCAGCTTTTGACCTTACTGATGCAGAGCTTAAGTGATTTTGAACGAATTTCGGATCATGCCTTAAGTATTGCGCGTTCCGCAAAAGAGATGAGTGACAAGCAGGTGTGCTTTTCTCAGTCGGCCGTCAGTGAAGTGGAGATCTACAAACAGGCCGTCGGACGGCTTTTACACACAACCGTTCAGGCCTTCGTGACCGACGACCTAGAGCTTGCCACGCATGTGGAGCCTTTGGAAGAAGTAGTGGATGAACTCACTGATGAACTGCAGGCGCGCCATGTGCAGCGGCTGCAAGACGGGCGCTGCACCTTAGAACTTGGCTTCATTTTGATGGATGTCCTGACGAGTATGGAGCGTATCGCGGATCACTGTTCCAATATCGCGGTCAGTATGATCGAGCTGTCCCGCGACAGCCTTGACCAACATGCCTTTTTGCAGAGTTTTCGCAAGTTATCGCTTGATGACACGGTTCCCCGCTAAGACACAAACTTCAAACTATTCGATTTTTTCACCTTCGAAGCTTCCCGTTTTCGACATGGCGGTGACGGTCCCTTCAATGGTTTTCCCGTCTTCGGACAGGGTCCCTTCAAGGTCCACGTTAATCGAAAAGACCACGAAACTCATGGATGTTTCCAGTGTGAAGTGGTTGCCGTCAATTTTGCCGTTGACAATGTCGTAGTCTTTACCCGATTTTTCATCGTGCATGACCCCGTGAAACGTGTCGCCGTCCACGGTAATCTCATTGACGCTCGGCAGATCGCCGAATGAAGTGTGTGCCACTATTTTCCATTTGCCTTGTAAAGGATGCATGGTTCTTTGTCCTTCCTTTTAACCAAATATTGAGAATGCGGCAAAAAGTCCTGCCGCCAATGAAGAGACAAGTGAGACGACGGTGATCTGTGTGTTGATCGAGGGCCCCGCGGTGTCTTTAAAAGGATCGCCGACCGTATCCCCAATGATCGTCGCCTTGTGTGCGGGGGAGCCTTTGCCCCCGCAGTTTCCTGCTTCCACATATTTTTTGGCGTTGTCCCACATACCACCCGCGTTGCTCATGAGAAGGGCCAAAAGCACGCCGCTCATGATGTTGCCGGCTAAGTAACCGGCGATGGCGTATACGCCGCCTATAAAGCCCACGAGAAGTGTCACCCCGATGGCCATAATGCCTGCGGGCAGCAATTCTTTCAAAGCACCTACCGTCGCGATGTCGATGCAGCGGTTGTAATCGGGTTCAACCCCCGCCTGACCTTCTTTCAAGCCGGGGATTTCGTCGAATTGGCGGTGAATCTCATTCACCATGCGGTCCGCGTTGCGGTTCACGCCCATCATGAGCATGGCCGAAAATACGGCCGGCACACCGACTCCAACCAGCATGCCAAAGAAGACGAGCGGGTCGAGGATGTCAAAGCCTTTTAGGAAATCGTCGCCCAAAATATTCATGAGTGTTTCGCGGTAAGCGGCCAACAGCGCGATGACGGTCAACCCCGCCGCCCCAATAGAAAATCCTTTGGTGATTGCCTTGGCGGTGTTACCGGCGGCGTCAAGTTCGTCCGTGACGCGAAGCACCTCATCGCCCAAACCGCTCATTTCGCTTAGGCCGCGAGCGTTGTCAACGATTGGTCCGTATGCGTCGTTGGCCGTTACCATTCCAATGATGGACAGCATGCCCACCGCGGAGAGCGCGATGCCAAAAACAGCATAGTCTTGGCCTAAGGGTTCGCAGAGTTTATAGGCGCCCAGCGCCGCACCGGCGATCCCGATTAGCGAAGGAAAGCTTGACAAAAGACCATAACTGAAGCCTGAAAGGATCGTAAACGCCGGTCCCTGCTGTGAGATGCGCGCGACCGCCGCCACACGCTTGCCTTCGTCGGAGGTGAAGATTTCGGATGAAAAACCAATGACCGTTCCTGCAAGCAGGCCCACCATGGCGGCGCCCCAGAGTCTCAGTTCAAATTGGAAGATTAGACTGGCCCCGAGTGTTAAAAGTAAAAACAGGGCGGTGGTAAAATACGTGCCTCGGTTGAGTGCCTTGCCGGGGCTTTTATCTTCTTTCACATTAGAGATGAAAACACCGACCATGGAGGCTAATAGGCCCATGGCAGAGGCCATGAAGATGAAGGGTGCCTGCTTAAGATCGAGCGCGAGGACGAGTGAGGCGGCGATGGCGGCGACGTTTGAATCGAAAAGATCCGCGCCCATTCCCGCGACGTCACCGACGTTGTCGCCGACGTTGTCCGCGATGACCGCCGGATTCCTCGGATCGTCTTCGGGGATGCCAAGTTCCACCTTGCCTGTTAAGTCAGCCGCGATGTCGGCCGTTTTGGTGAAAATGCCGCCCCCGGCTTTGGCAAAGAGCGCGAGTGAACTTGCTCCAAAGCTAAAGGCGAGTAAAAAATTCGGGTCATGAGGGAAGACAAGATACACGATGGAGGCGCCCAAAAGGCAGCTCCCCACAATGGCCAGTCCCATGACCGCTCCGCCACGGAATCCTGCGCGGTAGGCGTGGGTGAGTCCTTTTTCGGCCGCCGACGCCGTTTTCACGTTCGCGATGGTGGCCACTCGCATGCCGACATAGCCGGCAAGACCTGAAAAGATGGCGCCGAAAATGTAACAGAGTCCCATCGCAATATTGCCCAATATAGAAGTACTCTTCCATATAGGAGGTACAAAAAGCACGATGATCAAAGTTGTCGCTAACACAAATCGAGTGAGGACTTTGTTTTCTGTTTTTAGAAAGGACATGGCGCCTTCACGGATGAGATCACCAAAGCGGTCAATTTCCTCATTCGCACTTGGGAGTTTCTTAATATGGTTGTAAAAATAAAACCCGATGGCAAAAGCACCTAACGATACAATGATCGAGACGATCGGCCAGAAAGACCAGTTCATAAATAACCTCCGCATCCGTGATTGTTCGGATGCTCCATATTAACATGAAGCCTGCTTCGGCTTCGACTATTTCTAGGATCGATTAGTAATCCGAAATCAGACTATGGTTGTGCGGGTGGGGTGCTTTTGTCATGTCTGCGTAGCCGATCGCGATCGCGATGCAGAATTTCTCATCTTCTCCTATCTCAAGTAACGCACGACAGTTTTTGGGGTCATCCTTTTTAAAGGCAAGGCGCGGCATTCCTAAGATCACGCTCGAAAGGCCCAAAGACTGAGCCGCAATGGCCAGGGTCTGGATGGCGATGCCCGCGTCGATGTCGATCCAGAGGGTGTCTTTTCCGGTGATTAAGACACAAAGGGGCGCACCATAGAAGAAACTTGACGAATTTCTCTCTTCCATGATCGTTTTCATTTCCGGATCACAATAGTGAAAGATGCGTTCGTCGATTTGCTCGATGATGCCCTGATCGGTGACAAATGCATAGCGCAATTGCTGGCGATTGCGTGCGGTGGGGGCGGCGAGGACTGATTTTTTGAGTAGATCGATGAGTTCTTTGTTCAGTGGTTTGTTTTGGTACGCGCGGATGCTGCTTCTGCCCAAAATGTATTGGATTGTATCATTACTGATTACCATGTTAGATGCTCCTTTTGTTTTGAATCCCCTCAACTATACCGCTTTTGAGGGCAATATGTTCAAAGCAAACAAATGGCTGTCCGTAAATGAACACGGTTTTATACAGAAATTGAGAATATTTGCATAATTACTGAAATAATTCTGAACAAATCAGGTATTACCATTGACATGCTAGAAACGACCTTAGTAATATGATTGTCACAAAGGGTGATACGAGTCCACCTGGAGGGAATGACTTGAAAGTTCAGTAGTCGGAGAGAAAGTATGAAGAGGAACATCATTATCAGTTTAATATTCCTTTTCCTGGCCGGGGCAATCAATGTGTTTCCATTGTCCGATGTGCGCGGCTATGCCCATCCGGTCCCTATGAACGATACCATGCCTACGGGCAATAATGATGGGTTGGTAATCCCAAAAACGGAGCGCGCCAATACTCCAAAAAAGGTGCGCTTTTTTGAACCCACACCTCGTGACGTCGCCCACAAGGCGCCTCCGATGACGACACCGGCGACCACGATGCCAACCTCAACTCCTACGACGACTTCTGAAAGACGAACGACGGAGACGACCACGACCACCCAAAAGCCG
>DIRK01000018.1:25182-54775 GCA_002427535.1 Mageeibacillus sp. UBA5438
CACAACGACCACGACCACCCAAAAACCGACCACGACCACGACCACTACGACCGAGAAGCCGACGACGACAACGACGTCAACGACGTCTGTTCCCCAGACAGTGGTAGTCGCGGGGTATTTCTGTTACGACTTTGAAACAGAAGTGATACGTCTTGTTAATATAGAGCGGGCAAAAGAGGGACTGCGTCCTGTCGTGGCAAACAAGTCACTTCGCAGCTCAGCGGCATTGAGGGCTGTGGAGATTGTTGAGTCCTTCTCACATACGCGTCCGAACGGAAAGAAATGGGCGACCGCTATTAATGTTAATTATGTATGTGCCGGTGAGAATATTGCGGCAGGGCAGCGGACGCCTGAGCGAGTGGTTCAGGCTTGGATGGAATCCGAAGGTCATCGCAAGAATATTATGAATCCGAAATACAGCGAAATTGGGGTGGGTTGTTACTACGACGCAGACCAACCCTATCGCTATTATTGGGGGCAATTATTTGCCGGATACGGGAACTAGAAAAGGCGGGTTGGGAGCCCGCCTTTTCTACGTACTCATAAAACAGGCCGCCATGGAGGGCGGCCCGCTTTCAATGTTGTCTCGTATTACTGATTACGCTTCTTTTTCTTCCAAACGTTTCTCCATCGTTTTTTCGACGGCGTTCACAATATTCTGGTAACCCGTGCAGCGGCACATATTGCCGGAGAGCTCTTTTCTGATCTCATCGCGTGAATAGCGTTTTCCTTCTCTTAAGAGATGCTCTGCCGACATGATAAAGCCCGGGGTGCAAAAACCGCACTGAACGGCTGCTTCGTCGATAAAAGCCTGTTGGATATCCGAGATGTTACCCTCTTCATCCATTAAGCCTTCAAGTGTGGTCACTTCCTTGCCATCAATCCAGATGGCGAGGAAAATACAAGAATCGTAGGGGACACCGTTGATCAAGACGGTGCAGGCTCCGCATTCACCGACCTCGCAGCCCTTTTTGACGGATGTCATGCCGAATTCATTGCGCAGCATATCCGCTAAGGACTCGCGCACATCGATCGACGCGGCGACTTCTTTACCGTTTAATGTGAATGTGATCGCTTTATATTGGATCTGACTCATGATACTTTACCTCCCGCGCGCTGAATCGCTTCTGTGAGGCCGCGACGCGCCAGCTCTCCCTGAATCTGCAGACGGAACTCTTTTGTCGCGCGCCAGCTTGTTCTGGGGTTGACATCTTCGAGTGCGCCCGCGGCGAATGCCTCCACCGTGTCAGCGGACACCGGCTTATCTTTGACAGCCTGTTCGGCCGAAGGTGTTCTCATCGGGACCGGGCCCGCGACACCGTAGCCGATTCTGGCATCCAGAATGGTTTTCTTGTCTTCACTCAGCTTGACATTGACCGAACATGCGCTGGTTGCGATATCCATCGCGTTGCGCATGGCGTACTTGATGTAATGGCCGAAATAACCTTGGTAGTTTTCCCGACGAATCAAGATAGCCGTCGCGATTTCATCGGGACGAAGGTCCACTTTCTTCGCGCCGAGATAAAACTCGGTCAAGGGGACAAGTCGGACGCCGTCTTTACCGGTGAGCTCCATCAGGGCGTCGTGCGCCAGAAGGGTGGAGGCCGTGTCCGCGGATGTCACACCATTACAGGTGTTGCCGCCGATGGTTCCGATGTTTCGTACCTGAGGTCCTCCGACGGCGTCAGCCGCCTCCCCTAAAACAGGGATGAGCTCTTTAATGAGCGGATCATTGGCAAGATGAGTAAAGCTTGTCAAAGCTCCGATTCGGAGCGTGCCGTCCTCGTCAAGCGTCACACCGCGCAGTTCGTCTAATCGAAAGATGCTGATCAGGTCACAGCCAGCCATTTCACCGGCCCGGATGCTGATCAGGACGTCGGAGCCGCCGCTGATGATTTTTGCCTGGGGCTGCTCGACGCGCAATTGGACCGCGTGTTCGACTGATGTCGCTTCGTAAATGTGATTAATATCGTACATAGTATCTCCTCACTTACTCATTGCCACGCGACTGCAAATCAGGGCTTTTTGTCTCAACAGCGGTCGTTTCCGGCTCATCTGTGACGTGGATGACAGTATCTTTCAACTCCTCGTACGCTTTGCGACGAAGTTTTCGAGCTTCTTCTGATTCGAGAAGACCGGCTTTTGTGAAATCCTTAAACAATTGATGCGGCGACATCGGGATCGTGTTGACACTGACACCCGTTGCCTGCAGCACCGCATTGCGGATGGCCGGGGCAGGGGAACAGGCCGGCGGTTCGCCGAGCGCTTTAGTGCCAAAGGGGTTGGTGGGCTCCCAATTCTCAACAAAACCCGCTTTCAGATCAGGATGATCCATTGTGGTCGGAAGCTTGTAGTCGAGCAGGTTGTCGTTCAAGACGCGGCCCGTTTTTTCATCGATGAGCAAGGTCTCATAGAGGCCGTAGCCAATGCCCATGCTCATACCGCCGTGTACCTGTGCTTCCGCAAGCGCGGGATTGATCAGCTGGCCGCAGTCATGCACGTTGACGATATCCAAAAGCTTTACCTGGCACAGGGGGATGTCGACTTCGACTTCCGCGATGGAAACGCCAAATGAGTAAGCATTACTTCGGACCGAGTAGGTACTTTCAGCCGCCACGTTCTCACTGCGCTCCATATCGTACAGCGTTTCAGTCAGCATGTATTCAAGCGACATTAGGACGCGCCCGTCTGTCTTACGCACGATGTTTCCGTCAACCACATCGAGTACTTCAATGGGCATACGCGTCATGTCGTGCGCGTGTTTCAACAACTTTTCGCGAAGGATCTTACCTGTCTGCGCGATGGAGAAACTTGAGACATAAGTCTGGCGTGATCCGTATGCGCCGGAGCCGTAAGGGGTGACGTCCGTGTCCTGATTCGTGAACACATGCACGTCTTTTGCCTTAACGCCGACGGCGTCCGCGACCATTTGCGAGAAGACCGTATCAAAGCCCTGGCCAATTTCCGTCTCGCCGATCATGGCCTGGATGGAGCCATCCGGATTCATCATGAGGCGGCAGGTGGAGGTCTCAATACTGATCGGCCAGACTGCGGTGTTGTACCAGAACAACGCCAAGCCGATTCCCTTACGCACGGGGCCCGTTTGATTCTTATACAACTCGTGTTTGCGGTCGTAGTCCATCAGCTCGCGTGCCTTGTCCATGGTCTGGCGCAGGCTGTCGTCGTAGAGTTCGTTCTTTGAAAAATCGTCATAGTAGCCGACAGGCATGCAATGTTTTTGCCGGAACTCATGCGGATCAAGATCCAATGCCTTGACAATGTCATCGACATGGCTTTCCAGCTGGAACATCGCCTGCGGAATGCCGTAAGCGCGCATCGCGCCGGCCACCGGCTTGTTCGTATAGGCGGTCCAGCAATCGGTCACAATATTGTCGCAGGGGTAAAGCTGAGGGACAGCTCCCATCGCCTTTTGTGAAACACCATGTCCGTGTGAGGCGTAGGCGCCGTTATCGGAATAGAGTTCCATTTTTCTTGCGACCAGCTCACCGTCCGGGCGAAGCCAGGAAATCAAGTGAGCGTGCATGGCGTGGCGTACGCGGTTGCTGACGAAGGTCTCCTCGCGACTTGTATCAAATTTGACAGGATGGCCACCGATTTGAGTGGTCATCCAGGCGCATAAAGGCTCGTAAAGCGCGTCTTGCTTATTGCCAAAACCGCCCCCGATGTAGGGTTTAATGATGCGTACCTTTCCCCAGGGCAGGCCCAGGGACTGGGCGACAATACGCCGGATCAGGTGGGGGATTTGTGTCGATGAGACGACGGTGATGCGACCGCCCTGCTCTTCATAGGCGTAACAGACATGGTTCTCAAGGTGTGCGTGCTGGACAGTCGGTGTGTGATACCAGCCTTCCACCTTGATGAGTCCTTCTTCTTTAATGGCTTCTTCGTAATGGCCAATCGTGATGTTAGAATGCCCCAAAACATTGTCCGGACGCTCCTCGTGGATAACGGGGGCACCTTCCTGCATGGCTTCGATCGGATCGAGCACAAAGGGGTATTCCTCGTACTCGACTTTCAGCGCTCTGATCGCGCGGTCCGCGGCCACGTAGTTTTCCGCGATGACAACCGCAATGTCGTCACCGTAGTAGCGAACATGCTCATTTAGTATTTTACGGTCGGCAATGTCCTGTTTGGCAGGATCCGTCGCCCAGGGGTGACCCGCGGTCGAGAATAGAATATCGGGGACATCGAAACAGGTGAGGATTTTGACAACACCTTTGATTTTCAAAGCCTCAGTCGTGTCGATGTGAAGCACTCGTCCATGTGCGATGGTTGAGTGTAGGATCCTCGATACATAAGCATTCTTGGGACTTAAGTCATCCGTGTATTTGGCGCGACCGGTCACTTTGTCAAAAGCGTCGACGCGCTTCGCACTTCTCCCAACTTCCATATGTAACTCCCTCTTAGTTTGATTCTACGAAAATAGAATTTCCGTTAAGTCTTCCCGGAAGTATAGCATAAATGGGGGAGCATCCACAAAAACACAGATGACATTTGTCAAATATTCATGCATTATACCCTTATTAATCGCTCATCATCAAATGACGTCATCCGTGATCAGTACCTATATAATGGTTATAATTTTGAAGACCCAAGTTGATGTTGCGGGAGAAAACTATGGAAAATCGATTCACAAAGATTATTGAACAGGTGAAAAACGGCGCAACAAGTAAACGCTGCGCGGTTGTTTGTCCGGACGAAAATACACGCTTAGCCGCAAAACACGCCGAGGCGATGGGGCTTATACAGGCCTCCTATTTTGAGGATGCCAAACAGGCCGTCATAGCGGTTCATCACGGCGAGCAGGATATGATCCTTAAAGGGAATGTCGATACGACGGTTCTTTTAAAAGAAATTGTTCATAAGGAATACGGCTTACTCACAGGGTCTTTGATTTCACATGTCGCCGTCCTTGATGTGCCGCGCTACCATAAACTGCTCATGATCACAGATGGCGGGATGGTGATGTATCCTGGCCTGGATCAGTTGCAGGGTATCTTGAACAATGCGTTAGAAGCGATCAAGGCCTTCGATGTCAAGACGCCTAAAGTCGCCTGCTTGGCTGCCGTGGAAAAGGTCCATGAGCGGATGCCTGAAACATTGCGGGCCGCTGAACTGAAAGCATTGTCCCCAAAAGGGGTTTTCGGTGACGCGCAGGTGGAAGGGCCGATCTCCTTTGACCTTGCCTTTGAAAAAGAAGCGGCGCAATTGAAAGGCTATGACAGTCCCGTGGCGGGCGACGCGGATATCTTCCTCGTACCCGATTTTGTCTCAGGTAACTTACTGGCAAAATCGCTCGTTTATGGTGGGGGGGCTCGTTTTGCCGGATTTTTAATGGGTGCCCGAACCCCTGTGGTATTAACTTCACGCTCAGCGTCAACCGATGAAAAGATTTATTCAATTGCCTGTTCCGCCTTGGTTGCCGCGGATCAGGGATAGGAGGGGAATCATGAACATTCTCGTGATCAATCCGGGCTCAACATCCACGAAGGTCGCGCTATTTTCGGGGGAAACTGAGCTCGCTCAAAAAAAAATTAATCATACTCATGACGAGCTTTCGCAATTTGAAACGATCCGCGATGAACTGCCCATGCGCATTATGCGGGTGAAAGAATTTATCAATGAATTACCGATTAAAGGGGACGCGCTTCACGTCGTCGTAGGTCGGGGCGGCATGCTCCCGCCGGTGCGCCACGGCGCCTATGTGGTGGATAAAGCACTCGTGAATACCCTGCTCGATCATCCGGTGGAACAACATGCCTCGAACCTGGGCGCGGGCATTGCGTATGAGATAGCGACTGAATATTGTATTCCGGCGTACATTTACGACTCTGTTTCGGTGGATGAACTTGAACCGCTTGCCCGTTTGTCAGGCGTTAAGGGTTATGATCGTCGAAGTTTTTCGCATGTGTTGAACACGCGTGCGGTCGCGCGCAAAGTGGCCGACCGGGAAAGTTTTGATCTTCTTTCATCCAATGTCATTGTCGCCCATCTGGGTGGGGGCATCTCTCTTAACCTGCAGTCAAAAGGACAGATGATCGATGTCGTCTCCGCCGATGAGGGACCTTTTTCTACAGAACGGGCAGGGGGCTTGCCTATTTTCACCGCCGTACAGATCGCACGGAACGAGGGGATCGACGCGCTTTACGACTATGAAACGGGCAAGGGCGGACTTTTGTCTTACACAGGCTCAAACGATGCCATCGCGATCGAACAGCAAGCCGCGTCAGGGGACGCCTACATGGCCTTGCTGTTTGAAGCATTAAGCTACCAGGTTGCCAAAGCCATCGGCGGCCTTGCCACGGTCGTCGACGGCGATCTTCAGGCAATTATCCTGACAGGGGGGATGGCGCATTCCAAGCGTGTCACAGACGAAATCGAAAAACGGGTGCGTTTTATGGCACCCGTCCATGTATTCCCCGGTGAACTTGAAATGGAGGCCCTTGCCCTAGGGGCGCTTCGCGTCATGCAAAAAGAGGAGGAAGCCTTCTGCTTCCTCCCATAAACATTTACTCGTTGTCGCCGACCGGGTGCTCCATCATATTCTCCCAATAGTCTTCCATATTCGTAGCCTGCTTTTCGCGGGCGCGTATTTCGCGTTCCTGCAGCTTCTTTTCATGTTCAATAATTGCTTCGTTCGGCGTCAGCTCAAGCATGGCGGGATTGTCAATAAAGGAATCAAACAATTCCAAACTCTTGATGAAATAAAAACCATCACAGATGCGTTCATCCAACGTGATGTTCAGGTCGATGGTTTTCTTCCAGACAATTTCCTGAGTGTGGACGTCACGATAGGGTTTCAGATAAATTTTCCCGATCGTGCAAAACATGGAGGTTGTCCCGAATTCATACAGATGATGGAACATCGCGTCTCCGCCGATGCTCCCCATATGCGAGATAAAGATAGAAGAATAAAGCGGGATCAGTTCCATGAGCGCTTTGGGCATCATGCCGTGAAAATCAAGTACACGCGCCAGCCACACGATGAAACGTTTTAAAAAACGCGGCAGTTTTGTGATCATCCCGATGAAACGGTCGTCTTCTTTGCCGGTCGTCCCTTTGATTTCATCAATGCTTTCCGCCATTTTATCTTTGACTTTCGTGAGCGTATCGTCGCCGTCAAAGCGCACGCGGGCCACGGATTCAATGCCGTCGTCGGTCATGGACGTTTTGACGACGTACAAAATGTCAAAGGTATTGTGCTGGTACAGACGGCGCCCCGCGACAAAGCGATTGAGGTGGGGCCTTCGCATGAAGGTGTGCAGGCAGGCGGCCGAGATGACGTTGAACACCGTGATGCGTGTGCCCAGTTTTCGCTGCTCTCGGATGTAATCTTGAATATTTTCGACACAGTAAGACTTACTGTAATAGACGGCGGATTCATTTCGCCCGCGCATAATATAAGGCATGATGTCGCCAATGGGATCTCGCGTGTCTTTGACGAGTGTCCCGTCACTTCTGCGGTAGAACATAAGGTCAACCCCTTCTTAATCAATGTCTTGACTTGGTATTTTGCGTCTCTTTTGTGAAGATAATGTGACTTCTTGTCAAATTATCCGGTACATCATAGCATAAGCGCTTTACTATTCGATGAAGAAAATCATTGCTTCGGAATGTTCTTACCAAAACAATATTTGTATGGTATTTTAATGTGGATTGCGGATAGACTGGACGTCGAGCCGCCCGATTACCTGCAACCGGAGAATGTTTAGCAATATATGAAACGACTAATCAAACGGAAAGCCCTGGTGCTTCTCCTTATATCGGCCGTATTTTTGGCATCCGCGCTTTGCGCCTTTTCCTGTCAGCGCGGCCCTGTACCGCCGACGGACGGTTTAAGTACCTTGCCGACAGACTTGGAGTTGACGACGCCCACGACGACGGCCGAAACGACGACGACCGAAACGACGACGACCGAAACGACCTCAACGGAAACGACCACGACTGAACCTGAGATCGTGCACTATTACTCGCACGTCATTGTTTTCTTAGACATTCAACGCGTCGTTTTCTTTCACACGGACGTGCGCGGCGAAGCGATCGCGGAAGTGTCGATGCGTATTAACTCGGGGGCCGGCGCTACGCCGACGCCTGTGACGCCCCCGGATAAACCCTTTATCATTTCGGGCTATTCAGCCAAATTGCTGCTGTTTACCAAGTCACGCCCCATAGTCTGGGTGCGTTACGCCACGCATGTGGCGGGAGATATCTTCTTCCACTCGCAACCCTACGATCACTTCGTTGATCCGGACGGTAAAGACGTGCCGCTCGACAAGAGCTTGTTTAACCTTGCCGGTTACCGCTCCCTGGGGCACAGCACGATTTCGCACGGCTGTATACGGCTTGCGATGCGCGACGCGGTCTGGCTTGCCAATAATGTGCACCGCGACATGCCCGTATATATCTTCCAAAGTAGTAAGGGCTACAACATCCCCGACCCTGAACCTCTGCCGCCGGTGGACATTAATACAAGATGGGATCCCACCGATACGGATCCTGCGAATCCCTACCGTCAGCGCGAGCAGAACAACATGGCCTGGAAATATAAGCCCGTCGGCACACAGCCGATGACGCCGGCTGGCACCCTGCCGCCCGCTTCAGCTGCGATCGGTAACAAAGACCAGCTCCCAGCGGGCACAAGTTACCGTTACCTCTATACGCCGGACGTGTCGAATCCTGTCCTCAGGACCGTATTTGTTGTCGTCACCTACCCTGACGGCTCCTATGAGGAGGTCAGAACGAAGGTCAATGTTGTGACAGAAGCAGAGATGACCGCCACGACAACACCTCCGGAGACAACCCCGACTGAGACGACACCGCCTGAGGCCACAACAGCACCTCCGGTGACAACGGCACCGCCCGGAACGACGGAACCTGTACCGACCACGACTGAGACGCCCGAAGACGACGATTAGCCAATCTTGTGTATAATGAGCTAAGATTTTTTGTCAATGGCAGGTGTTAAGAGATGAAACGATTTTTTAACTACATCCCGGTCTTGCTTGGCGTCATCATCGTTTTGAGCGCGATCTACGTGACCGGAGGTTTCGCGATTTCGACACCCAGTGTGGCCGAATGGGATGAACCACCTTCGACTGCTGAAACGACACTTGCACCAGAGTCAACCGTAGGGCCGACGACTTTCCCTGAAACGTCGACGGCGACAGCTGCGACGCCAAAAGCGGTACATACGGTCAAAGAAATGACCAAACCACCGATCACCACGACCACAACCACGACATCGAAATGGCCGGATAATTTGGCCGCCTCCGGCGCGAAATTTTCGTCCATTCGAGTATTTTTAGATCTCCAGCGCATCATTTTCTACCGCGTGGATCCTGATACGGACCAAGAATATGAGGCATACGCGGTCCGCTGTTCGACGGGCACCAGCCAGTACAGAACGCCGGTTACAGGCCCGAATAGGCCTTTTATTTTGGGGCGCCAAAACCAAACTCACTATCTTTCGTTCCGAGAAGAGCACTGTCGACTGCTGGGTGCGTTATGCCACCCATCTGAGCGGTTCCATCTGGTTCCATTCAGTGCCCTACGACTACATTGGCGAAAAATTCGATCCGTCCCGCTGCTACATGTGGAGCGGCTACGATGTCTTGGGAAAACAGACAAGTTCTCACGGATGCATCCGAATGGCATTGCGTGACGCGAATTTTCTTTACAGCAACTCCTACCGCGGGATGCCCTGTTACGTGATTTCAAGTTACAGCGCGGTGTATCCGGGGCAGACCGCCTTGGCCCCCGCACCCCTCCCGGGCGCACTTCAGGGTCCGCGCAACTGGGATCCGACGGACCCAAGCTATCCCGGCTATTCAACGCCCAAGCCGGTAGTCATCGTGACAAAACCGACGACCACCGCACCAACTGAAGAAGTGACGGAGGAGACGACGGTCACAGTCCCGACAGAACCTGTTGAAACAACGCCGGAAACAGAACCTATCCCCACAGTCACGACAGAGCCGGCGACCGTAAATGTCACAGAACAAACGACAGAAACAACCGTTGAAACCGATAGCGGAGACTAGCACCCGACGCCCCTTTTTTCGCAAAAGAGACCTATGGGTCGTTCTCGCTATGGTTTTGCTTGCCGTCTTCTTGCTTATCCTTGGATATAATCAAAATGTGGGGACCGTGCTTGTGGCCCGAATCTATTACCACGATCGACTGATCGCCCAAACAGAACTCTTGCCGGGGGTTGAAAAAGACTTTCAATTTCCGGAAAACCCCGAGGTATTAATTCACCAGTACAACGACCAGACGATTGCCTTTGTCGTATCTGACTGCAACGACCAGATCTGTGTCAGGACAGGGAAAATCGGCCGGGCTGGGGAATTTTCGGCCTGTGTTCCCAACGGGTTCCTGATTGTCATCAGTCGTTTGGACGGGGAGGGGACTGATGTCGACCTCATCGTGTGAAAGTACAAAAAGAACTGGCACGCGCCACATCGCGCGCATGGGACTTTTCCTTGCGATGGCGCTCGCGCTTTCCATTTTGGAAGGTTTCTTGCCCCCCTTACCTTCGCCGGTACCTATCCGTTACGGGCTGTCCAACATTGCGGTCATGGCCACCCTTCTCTTTTTGGGAAGGCGAGAGGCCTTAGTGGTCGCGGTCATGAAAAGTCTTTTTGTCCTGATGACGCGCGGATTAGTCGCAGGGCTCGTGTCTTTGTCCGGAACCGTGTTGTCAGTCCTGGTCATGATGCTCATGGACTGGATGACGGATAGGCGTGTGTCTTTATTCTTATTGTCGGTGATAGGAGCCATCTTCCATAATCTGGGGCAGTTTTTCATCTTGGTGACGCTTCTTTCTTACCCGCTTCCGCTTCTATACCTCATCCCGATGCTCATCATTTTCGCGGTTTTGACAGGACTATTGTCGTCAAGCCTTCTATACGCCATGATGAAACCGTTAGAATCGTTTTTTAGAGGTCAAGGACAGTGAAGATGAGAGGTAAGCGCGGCTATTTGAAACGCCTGACACTGTGTGTTGCGCTTGTTTTGTCGTTATTTTCTTCATTTTCTTGCAAAAATGGGCTTATCCGAACGGAATTTAATCTGACAGGCCCCTTTGACACCGTATCCTCCGTGATCCTTGTCACAGAGCATCAAGGGGAGGCCAAGCATTACCAAAAGCTTATCGAAGAGGAACTCTGGCGCTATCACAAGCTTTACGATATTTATCACGATTATCCGGGACTTGTCAATATGAAAACGGTGAATGACCGGGCTGGGGAGACCGTCGACGTCGCGCCTGAAATTCTGGATCTTCTCGCTTTCGGTGTGGATGTCTACGAGTGGAGTGGAGGCCGCGTTAACATCGCAATGGGATCTGTTTTAAAACGCTGGCATGAGGCGCGCGAGATCAGTTCTCACGATCCGGATCAAGCCTTTTTGCCACACGGGCAAGATTTGGAAAAGGCCGCTTCACATATTGATATCAACAAGCTTAAGATCGATCACGATCGGGGAACTGTGACGCTCGCTGATCCGTTCATGTCACTCGATGTCGGAGCCATTGCCAAGGGCTTCGCGGTGGAGAAAATAGCAGAAAAATTAGAGCAGGAAGGCTTATTTTCAGGCGTATTGGATATTGGAGGCAACGTCCGCGCCATCGGAAAAAATGAGATGACGGGCAAAGCCTGGCGTATCGGGATACGAAACCCTGACCCCGAATCATCCATGCTGCTCAATAAGGTCGAAATTGAAGGGCGCTCTGTGGTGACCTCCGGAGGCTATGAGCGCTTGTTTCTATTTCAAGGAGAACCCTACTCACATATCGTGGATCCTGACACCTTATATCCCGCACACTTTCACGATGCTGTTACGATCATTGCCACGAATTCTGCGATCGGCGACTTCCTGTCAACCGCATTGATGCTGATGGATATGGAAGAAGGGCGAACACTCTTAGCCTCGTTTTCCGGCTGTGAGGCCTTATGGCTGACGGATAAGACGATCCATACAAGCGAGGGTTTTTTAAGTTATCAGGGGGAGGCCAAGCCCTGAGGGCTGTGCTATAATCCTTTAGATGATTGCTAATATTTCGATGACATTTCAATCCATGAAGCCGACGGCCTTTGTGTCAGCTTTGCCGATCTTGAATTTTGCAAGATTAGACATTGTCGATCTTTTGATCATGCTGTTTGTGATGACACTCTCCTTGTCATTTCATGAGTTCGCGCACGCCTGGATGGCGCACCGTTTGGGGGATGACACCGCGGCCTTGGCCGGGCGTCTGACGCTAAATCCTTTACGTCACCTTGACCCCATCGGTTCTCTGACCTTTTTGTTTGTCGGGATTGGCTGGGCCAAACCCGTGCCGGTCAATCCATCGCGTTTCACCAAGGCGAAAAACATTAAACGCGGCATGTTCTTAACCAGTATCGCCGGTCCCATGGCCAATCTTTTGCTCGGCAGCGTGGCATGGATTCTCTTTTGTGTGGTCTACACGGTGTACCTTGCGACCAGCGCGAACGGCCAGATGACGATTACACTTGTGACCTTGTTTTCGACCCTGTATTCATTGAATATGCTGTTGGCCGTGTTCAATCTCTTGCCGGTTCCGCCACTTGACGGCTACCGCGTCTTCGGCGTTGCCCTGCCGGACCGATGGTATTACTCGCTCATGCAGTACGAGCGCTACATCGGCATGCTCTTTCTTTTTGCCGTCATCTTCTTCGGAGGATTCCTGTCGCGGCTTTTAGGGATCATACTGACGCCGTTTAACTACTTGATTCAATATCCGATTACATGGCTGTTCCAGCAACTGCAAGGGGCGCTCGGTTTACCGATTATGCCGATGTTCATTGGTTAATAAAGGGGATTCATATGGATCAGCAAAAAACAAACAAAAAACCGGTGGTCGTGTCGGGCGCGCGCCCGACAGGCGACATTCATCTGGGCAACTACGCGGGCGCCGTCGCCAATTGGATTGCGTTACAAGATGACTATGACTGCCATTACTTCATCGCGGACTACCACGCCTTGACGACCCATTACCAAGACACGTCCGAGCTGCGCGATCTGACGCTGCGCGTTGCAGCCGACTATATTGCCTGCGGCATTGATCCTGATAAGGTGATTTTATTCTTGCAGTCATCGGTGCCCGAGCACGCTGAACTGTCGCTTCTACTGTCCATGCTGACGCCGGTCTCGTGGTTGGAGCGCAACCCCTCGTACAAAGACCTTGTGAATGAGTTATCTAAACTGGAAATACGCACTCTCGGATTTCTTGGCTATCCCTGCCTGATGGCGGCCGATGTTCTGATGTATCGTGCGAATTTTGTTCCCGTGGGCGAAGATCAGCTGCCCCATCTGGAGCTTGCCCGGGAAATTGCCAGGCGCTTTAATCACCTTTACGGAACAACCTTCCCTGAACCCGCCGCACTTTTGACAAAATCAAAGGTCTTGCCCGGGACCGACGGGCGCAAGATGTCAAAAAGCTACGACAATACGATCAGCTTTGCCGACGCGCCCGAGGAGGTTCAAAAGAAAGTCATGTGCATGGTGACAGACCCCGCAAGGATTCATAAGACCGATCCCGGGCATCCTGAGATCTGCTCTGTCTTTTCCATGCACAAGGAATTTAACGTGGAAGATTCAGAAGAAATTGCAAGGCTTTGCCGCGCAGGGGAGATCGGTTGCGTTGCCTGTAAACGCCGTTGCGGTGCGGCTATCGCTAAATTCCATACGCCGATTCACGAAAAACGCACCGCCCTATTAGCACAGCCGTCCCAGTTGATCGAACGCTTGCAAGAAGGATCGAAGGTGGCGCAAAAGAAGGCAAAAAACATGATTGCTGTTGCGCGGGAGGCGATTAAGATCGGGTTTTGACCGATGAATGATCGAGCTGACACCCTTGTTGTTGATATCCTCGAGTACGAAGGACCGCTCGATCTGTTGAATCAGTTGATCGAGCGAAATCGCGTGCCCATCGATCGCGTGTCCATCGCCTCGATTGCTGATCAATATTTGGAAATCATTCATAACAGCACCTCTTTTGACATGGAACTTGCAAGTTCCTTTCTTCTGATGGCGGCGACCTTAATTCATTTAAAATCAACACTGCTTCTGCCCCAACGGATCGCATTGGATGAGGGCGAAACAGTGGATCCGGGTGACCTGCTTGTCATCCGTCTTTTGCAGTACCGGCGCTGCCGCCTGCTCGCGACATCGCTTGCGGAACGCCATCGGGAATACAGCGGCTCCTACCGCAAAATGCCCTCATCGCCTGAACAGCTGGGCATCTTCCGCGACCGCGGTATGACGCTTTTGGAAAAACATCGCTTCGAAGAGGCGGTGGAAACCATTGAAAGCCGAAATGAGAAACGTTTCCAAGATAGCCAAGAGGATGTTGAGGCAATTTTGGAAAGAGAACGCGTGTCGCTTGCCGAACGCATGCGCTTCATCGTCAAGCATATCACCGGACGGTCCCGTATTTTCTTTTATGAGTTGTTTCCGCCTGAGTCTCCGGCCATTGAAAGGATCACCGGCTTTTTGGCGATCCTGGAACTGGTGTTTCAAAACAAGGCCAAGGTTACTCAGAAATCCTTGTTTTCTCCCATCATGATCGAGCGAAAAGGAAGGTAGCGATCGATGAGTTACAGCGAACTTATGGCAAAATTAGAGGCCCTTTTGTTTGCCGCAGGAGATGCGGTGCCGTTGCGCGAGCTTGCTTCGGCGCTTTCGATCGGCGAGGATGAAGTGATCCTCCTCACAGAACAGCTGCAAAGGCGATACCAGCGCGATCCCTTGTCAGGACTGATGGTTTTGAATGTGGAAGGGGCAGCCGCGATCGCGACAGCACCCGGCTGTCAAAGTGCCGTAGAATCGTATTACGGCAGGGTCCGTGACCAAAAATTAAGTGATGCCGCCTATGAAACGCTTGCCGTCATCGCTTATAACGCGCCCGCGACACGCGCCGAAATTGAACAGGTGAGAGGGGTCAACAGTGATTCCGTGGTTCAGCGCCTGATTGAGCGTGGCCTGGTGCGTGAAGTCGGTGCGCTCGATCTTCCGGGACGTCCGGCGTTGCTTGATGTGACCGAACAATTTCTGATGGATTTTGGCCTTCGTTCCACACGCGATTTACCGGCGGTGGATCTTATGATGTATGACACCGTGACGGAGTTTGCGGGGAAAAATCCCAAAGAACCTGAGCGCAAGGCGCCGCCCAAACCGCTCGTGATCGCAATCGACGGCCCCTCGGGGGCGGGCAAGAGCACGGTCGCCCGGTTGTTATCAGAACACTTGGGTATTCTTTGCCTGGACACAGGCGCCATGTACCGCGCGCTGGGTTACAAGGCGTTACGGACGGGACTTGAACCCTCTGACGCGGAAGCGATCCGGACGATGCTCGCCGAAACGGACATGACCATTGACCTGTCCGATCGCGTCCAGAAAACCCTTGTGGACGGAGAGGATATGACGCCTTATATCCGGACACCGGAGGCTTCGCGCGCCGCGTCGGATATCAGCACCTTGCCCGTATGCCGCGACTACTGCGTGAGGATTCAACGCGAGTTGGCCACGCGACAGGCCCTGATATTAGAAGGCCGCGACATCGGTACCTATGTTTTCCCTGATGCGCCCGTGAAATTTTTCGTGACGGCTTCCCCCGAAGTGCGCGCCGCCCGCCGCATGAAAGATTTGGAAAAAGCGGGAGTCACCACCACCCTTGAGGAAGTGTTGCGCGAAATGGAAGAACGTGACCGCCAGGACGCGGGGCGTAAACTGGCGCCGACAAAACGCGCGGACGATGCCATCCAGATCGATTCGGGTGAGATGTCAGCTTTCGAAGTGGTCGACATCATGATCGATGTCATCCGCCAAAAGGAAAAGGAGCAGCAAACTTACCGCACTCCTCAGGAGAACGCAGGACCTCATGAATAAAGACTATGAATGGGTGTCAAAATGCCTTCGAGGGATTGCCCGCGCGCTTGTCGCCGTCATTCTTTTGCCTTTTTATTGGCCGAAGGCCACAGGTAACTTAAAAGGACCTAAAGAGGAAGGCTGTATTCTGATCGCCAACCACCATAGCCTCTTGGATCCCATCTTGATGACCTATTTTTTTAAAAGCACTCGCCTGAATTTTGTGGCCAAGGCGGAGTTGTTTCGCATTCCGGTGATCGGCCGTTTTTTGCGGGCCTTCCATTCGATTCCCTTAGATCGCAACGCGGCGGATATCAAGGCCAGCAAAACGATCCTGTCCGAGATTAAAGCCGGAAAAATGGTCGGTATCTTTTTACAGGGAACACGCGTGAAATTACATGAGGCCTCAAAAGAGCAGCCGCACGCTTCTATTTTGTACTATGCCATCCGTCGGGGGATCCCGGTGATCCATGTATCCATCGATCCTCGGTACCATTTATTCGGTCGTCCGCGCTTCTTGTTTGGCGATCCGATCCGTTACCTTGTGAACGACAAGGTGGCGCTTGACAAAACGGAGCAAGACAAGGTGGCCCGTGAGGTGATGCGCCTGATTTATGAGAAAGTCGAGTTACCTTATGAATACGACGGTTGGGAAGAGAACAGGCTTTTCTTTAATCAAAGAATCAAGACGGTCCCAATAAGTGAAAGGGAGTCTTTGTGAAGATTGAGGTCGCAAAAACGGCAGGTTTTTGCCCCGGCGTAAGACGCGCGGTGGACCTGGCTTACGAATCACTTGAAAAGGATCCTGACAAGACCCTTTGGCTCTACGGGGCGGTGGTGCACAATGAGCGCGTGATTTCGGATCTTCGTACGCGCGGGGCGAAAATCGCGGACACGATCGATGAAATCCCTGACAAGGCGACGGTGCTCATTCGGGCGCACGGCGTGTCTGTGGAAGTAGAGGAAGCTTTGCGCCGCAAAAACTGCGTCATTTTGGACGGAACCTGTCCCTTTGTGTCACTTATTCATCGGCGGGTGTCTGAGGCCGCAAACAAGGGAGATGGGATCATAATCACGGGCGATCCTCGCCATCCCGAGGTGATCGGTATTGTCGGCCACGCTTTTCCACAAGAGCCGATGCTTATACAAACGGCAGAAGAAGCTGAAATGCTTGAACTTGACGACAAAAACTGGATTCTTGTCTCACAAACGACCTTTTCACACGCGCGTTGGACGCAAATTCGTGACATTCTTGAAAATAAAATTGATAAACTCCTTATATTTGATACAATATGTAACACGACTGTCCAAAGGCAGTCGGACGCGAAGGCGCTTGCCGCTTCTTCTGACGTCATCCTTGTGCTTGGCAGTCGGACGAGTTCGAACACGAACAAGCTGGTTGAGGTGTGTCAGAAGGAGTGCGACGCTGTTTACTTAGTACATAGGCCCGACCAGGTCGCGCAAATACTGGCACCCTACGCGACCGGGTCCGCGAGGATCGGTGTGATTACCGGAGCCTCGACACCAGACGAGATGATCAGGGAGGTTATCTACAGTATGACAACAATCGAAGGCATGGCGAAGCCAGAGGAAAACGCTGACGTAAACTTTGAAGATTATGTCGACAGCATTCCGGAGCTTCAACCAAAAAGTATTGTCCGCGGAAAAATCGTCCGCTACGACGATGAATTTGTCTACGTTGACGTAAAAGACAAATCGGAGGGTAAGGTTCCGATCCGCGAGCTGGATAAAAACCCTGACTTTGACCTGGATGAAGCCGTTAAGAATCACGAAGAAGTTGACGTTTATGTAAGAAGTATCAGAAGCTCCGACGCCGGTAAAGAGATCATGCTCTCCACCGGATACGTTGAGACACTGAAACACAAAGAATTGATCCAGCAGGCGTACGAAGAAAGAACACCCGTCACGGTCAAGGTCGTGAACGTGGTGCGCGATGGTGTCATTGCTTCTTATCGCAGCATTGACATTTATATCCACCGCACGCAGCTTGAGCTGTCTGTCGTGGATGATCTTGAGCCATACCGCGATCAGGAATTCGACGTCCTGATCACGCAGTACGATCCTAACCGTCGCCGCATGCGCGTCTCGGGCTCCAGAAGAATGCTTCTGCAGCAAGAGCGTAAAGAAAGCGAACGCGAAATCTGGGATACGATCGAAGTCGGCAATGAATACACCGGCGTCGTACGTAACCTGACCAATTTCGGCGCCTTTGTTGATATCGGCGGCGTGGACGGGTTGATCCATATCAGTGAACTGTCCTGGCAGCGGATCAGGCATCCGTCCGAAGTGCTCGCAGTGGGCGACAAAGTGAATGTGTTTGTCAAAGAGTTTGATCGTTCGAAAAAGCGCATCTCACTGGGCTACCGCCGTTCAGAAGATGATCCGTACCGCGACATCGAAGCACGCTTCCCCGTGGGAGCCATCGTGCGCGGCGTGGTCGTCAGGATGTTCCCCTTTGGCGCGTTCATCAACATCGCGCCGGAAGTGGATGCACTCTGCCATATCTCTCAGATTTCGAACTATCACCTGAATAAGCCCGGTGATGTGCTCGTTGAGGGAATGGAAGTTGACGCCCGGGTCGTCGAAGTTTCGGATGAAGCCCGCCGTATCAGCGTAAGCATCCGCGAGGTGGAGCCGATTAACCCAGAACCCGATTCGGAGATCGTATTGCAGCAGCAAGAGCAGCAACAACGCCGTCAACAGCAGGCACCTCGCCGCCGCGGCGGAAGACGCCGTGACGAGCAAGATGACTTGCCGACAAGCTACACTGACGATCAGGCGAGATCCGCGATCTCAGAGATGGCCGCTTTCACGACCGTCACAAAAGAAGGATCCGAACTTTTGGACAGCATGGCTGCTTTGCGCGATGAGTTGCAAGAGGCCGAAAAAGCGGAAGAAGTCGCAGAAGTCGAAGAAGCCGTTGAAACAGCCATTGCGGAACCTGCCCCGGCAGCCGTTGTCGAAGTCGAAGCAGAAGCGGCTGAAGTGGTTGAAGAAACAGTTGAAGAAGAACCGGAGCCGATTCTGGAGGAAGGCGAATAATACCATTTGCCAACTCATGTCACCAAGAGGAGCGCTCAGAACAAACGGGCGCTCCTTTTTTAAACGATATGCAATAGGACCGAAGAAAGGACCGCATGATTTTAATCAAGGGCATCTATAACGAAGCGAAGGTATTTACCCGAGAACTTGAAAAAACGGCCCGAAAGCAGATTGAAACACTCTGTGATCAGGAATTCACAAGAGGCAGCACAATTCGCATTATGCCCGACGTCCACGCGGGGGCCGGTTGTACCATTGGCACCACCATGACCATTACGGATAAAGTTGTGCCGAACCTTGTCGGGGTTGACATCGGCTGCGGCATGGAAACCATAAGTATTCAGTCGGATAAGATCGACCTGCCCGCATTAGATCGCCTGATTCACCAACAGATTCCCTCGGGATTTTCCATCCGCAAAACGCCCCATCGTTATCTTGAGAAAATTGATTTAAATCAGCTGCGCTGCCGTGAAGGGGGCAAAAACGACGCTAAGCTCCGCATCGACCGGGCCCGCTTGTCGCTGGGAACATTGGGCGGAGGCAATCACTTCATTGAAGTGAACCGAGATGAAAATGAGCGCCTTTACCTTGTCGTCCATTCGGGCTCGAGAAATCTTGGGCTCCAAGTGGCCCTTTATTACCAACGAAAAGCATCGGGGAAGCACCCTCACCTTCCCCCTGATCTCGCCTATCTCGAGGGGCGTGACTTCGAGGATTATCTCCATGATATGCAGCTTATTCAAGCCTTTGCGGCCCTCAACCGAAAGGCGATGATGGATGAAATTGAAAAAGGTTTATCGCTGTCAATCGACCACGCTTTCACTACCATTCATAATTATATTGATCTTGATTCCATGGTTCTTCGTAAAGGTGCCATTTCCGCAAAAAAGAAAGAGCGTGTCCTTATTCCCATGAATATGAAAGACGGATCTTTGCTTTGTGAAGGCCTTGGCAATCCGGACTGGAATGAATCAGCCCCCCATGGGGCAGGCCGCGTCATGTCACGCACAGAAGCGAGAAAAACACTTTCGCTACGAACCTTTCACCAGCTGATGGACGGTATCTACACTTCGACGGTGAGCCGTGACACGCTCGATGAGAGTCCCGAAGCCTACCGACCGATGGAGGAACTAAAAGGGGAAATGAAGGATACCGTCTGGGTGCTCCATCATTTGAAACCGATTTACAATTTCAAAGCAAAAGAGTAACAGCCGGAGGCTGGCCGAAAAGCGGCGCTTTCTGTTACGATAATCCAAGTAGGAAAGAAAGAAGAGGTGAGAACATGCTTCGATGGACCTCCATTCCAAAAGACTGGATCCGAAAAGACCATTTTCACGCCGTGATTGAAATACCCCGCGGCAGCAAACAAAAGTATGAATACGATGACCGTGTCGGGATGCTGCGTCTCGATCGCATTTTATACACATCGACCCATTATCCCGCAAACTACGGGTTTATCCCCAGGACGCTGTCAGAAGACGGGGACGCACTCGACGTGCTTGTCCTGTCAACGGAGAGTCTGGCCCCTTTATGCCTGGTCGAATGCTATCCGATCGGCGCGTTTTCCATGATCGATGACGACAAGGAAGACGAAAAAATAATCGCGATCCCCTTCGGCGACCCGCAAATGCGAAGCTGGACAGAAATTGAAGATCTCCCGGAGCACATGTTGACCGAGATGCAACATTTTTTCAGCGTCTATAAAGAACTGGAAGGGAAGGGGACAGCGCTAACCAAAATTCATGACGCGGAGTCGTCTCAGCGCGTGATCGAAAAAGCCATCGAAAAATACGAGCGCTGGATCAAGCGCGAATAACATGGAGCCCCTCTTTCAATCGGAACGACTCCTTTACCGTCATTTGCATCGCTCAGACGCCCATGAACTGGCCCTGCTTTTAAATGACTACGATGTCTACAAGACTTCTTTGAATCTTCCGTATCCCTTTACGGCGGACGACGGCTTGAGGCTTATCACCTCGGGGCAAGAACAAAAGGAGGCGTATCTGGTTGACAGCTTGGCCGTCGTGGATAAGGCTTCGGGGAAGCTTGTGGGCTTTTTGCGGCTCACTTACTCCTATTTTCATCGTCACGCGGAACTGGGTTACGTGATTGGCCGCACCTTTAGAGGTCTAGGATATGGAACGGAGGCCGTAGGGGCCTCCGTTTCTTCCCTTTTTTCAATGAAGCATTTTCACCGTGTGTATTGCCGCCAACTAGGTCGCAATCCCGCCTCCGAAAAGATTATGGAAAAGACAGGATTTACCCGCGAGGGCGTGCTCGTCCGGCATTTTTTTAAAATTGATCGCTATGTCGATGTCACCGTCTACGGGCTCAACTGTTCATCGAAAGACGCCGTAATGCCTCGCGATAAAGCGCTGCGCCCGCCAACAATCTCTTGAGGGATCCCCATTCATTGGCCTGGTGCGCGATGTCGGGATCTCCGGGGAACGCGGGGCCAAAACCGACAATATTCGGTAAGGCGCGCGCATAGGTGCCTCCCCCGATCGCGAGCGGCTCGGCATCGGTTTTCGTGAGGTCGCGGTAAACGCCCATCAGGGTAGAGATAAGCGACGAGTCCTTGGCATAGCTCAAAGGCGGCATGACGCCGGGCCATGACGCTTCCACACCGTAAGGGGCCACGATTTCATTCAGTCGCTCCTTGGCTTGTTCAAGGTCAAAGGTGACGGGGTAGCGGATATTGAGAACCAGGTTCGCCTCTCGGTCATCAATGGATAAAAGGCCGGCGTTGACGGTTGTTTCACCCGTTCCATCTTCAAATTGAAGACCGATTCGCTCTCCGTTCAGTTCGTAAGCGATTAAATCATTATAAAAAGAAACGAAGCGGTCTTCTTGGCCCTTTTCAGCTATCTGTTCCGCTAGCTTTTCCATCGCCACCGAAATCGCGTTCAACCCCAGATGAGGCGTGCTCGCGTGTGCGATGGAACCGAGGTAGGTTTTGGGTGCCTCGTCCTTCAGCGTCACATGACATTCGCCCGGGACCATGTTCACAGCCTCGCCTGCCTGTGCCTCGGCGATCATGTCCGATTCGCCGCGTGCTTGCACAAGATGGATCACCGCGTTGCCTTTTTCAGCGTAAATGGCGGGGAAGACCGCGTCCGCCGTGAATCCCGCGGTCGGTATTTCTTCGACCTGCGCGTAATGCGCCATGCAGGCACTTCCTTTTTCCTCATTCAAACCGACGATGAGCCGGATGCGCTTATCGGGCTGAAACGTGGGATCCTCTTTGAGCGACTTCATCGCGTACAGGACACAGACGGCCGGACCCTTGTCGTCCATCACGCCACGCGCGATCAGTTTGTCACCCTCTTGGACGAGTTCGAAGGGATCGGTGTCCCAGCCGCTTCCAGCCGGGACGATGTCGAGATGACATACGGCCGCGACCATCTCATCGCCTGAGCCCATTTCCGCGTAGCCGGCCACTTGGTCAACGTTGACGGTGTGAAAACCCATGCGATCGGCCATCTGTAAAAAGAGATCGAGCGCTTCTTTTGTTTTTGCGCCGTAAGGGGCGTTGTCTGTCGGCTCGCCGTCGACACTGTTGATGGCGCAAAGACTTGCGAGGTCACGTAAGAAGCCCTCTTGCTCAGCCTCAAATGATTCGGCCAATTGATCAATGACCGCCTCGTCAACGATGTCAGCGCTTTCTTCATCTTCAGTCAGGAGAATCAGGTCATCGTCATCTTCTTTCTGTTGCGCCGGCAGGGTGAAATCGATGCCTTCTTTTTCGACACATTCCGGGTGGAGGTGGCAATAATAGCCGACATACAATGCCTTATCTTCCGCTTCCAATCCGCAGATCGCACAGTTATTCGGGTCGACGTCCAACAGTGCCAATTGCTCGGTCAGTTGTCTTAAGAAGTTACCGATGCCCGCCGCGGAGCCGGAGAATGCCGTGTCCTTCGCGCGGATGGCGATGAAGTTATCGGTCATCTCATAGTCGACCAGTTTTAAAGAAAATCGAGTATTTTCGAGCCAACCGGTCAGTTCGATCAGGTTTTCAGGCGCAATGCCCGCCAAGGGAACGAAAAACGAAGTCAAAATATCATCGGTCTTGGCGGTAATGGGAAATCCATTAATCTCGCCAAAAGTATATTCACCGTCCTTATACACATACCAATCTTCATTGGCGGCAAATTTTAAAAGTGAATTGGATAGCATATTATTCTCCTTTGAAATACGAAAATTCTATTAACCTACTATAACACGCGGCGGAACCCTCGATACATCGCGTTTGCCCAAACGAAGCGCCTGTGCTATTATCTTCCCTGGAAAACGCACGACGCGTCTTTCCTGTTGCCTTAAAGTCGAGGTCACAGGGCGTGTCGGAGGAACAAACAGGAGGAATTATGGCTGTCGTTTCCATGAAACATTTACTTGAGGGTGGCGTTCATTTCGGCCACCAAACCCGCCGTTGGAACCCGAAAATGGCTCCCTACATCTTTACGGAGCGCAACGGGATCTACATCATCGATCTTCAAAAAACAATGCGCAAGATCGAAACGGCCTATCGTTTTGTCAATGAGATTGCCTCACGAGGCGGCACCGTGCTCTTTGTCGGAACAAAAAAGCAGGCGCAGGATGCGATCCGCGAGGAAGCTCAGCGCTGCGGCATGTTCTATGTCAACAATCGTTGGCTGGGTGGCACATTGACGAACTTCCAAACCATCAGAAAGCGTATTGACCGCTTGCACGAACTGCGTGAACAAGACGCAAGCGATGCCTGGTACGGTTTGCCGAAAAAGGAAATCGCTTCACTACGGCTCGAGCTGGAAAAGCTTGAAAAAAATCTGGGCGGTGTCGCTGAGATGAAACAATTGCCTTCTTGCATTTTCGTGGTGGATACGAAAAAAGAGCATATCGCGGTGGCCGAGGCAAGACGTCTCAAGATCCCCATTGTCGCGATCGTCGACACGAACTGTGATCCGGAAGAAGTCGATTTTGTCATTCCCGGTAACGATGATGCGATCCGTGCGATTAAACTCATCACCAGCGTGATGGCCAATGCCGTCATCGAAGGTAAAGAGGGATATGAAGTCGACACGACGAGCGATGAGAAAGCAGCAGCAGAAGAAGATGTTTTGCCAGAACTTGACACGGCGGTAGAAGCGTAAGGCTTTATCAAAGTGATCGGAAAGTAACAGATGAATATGGGAGGACCCACGATGCAAATTACCGCGCAAATGGTGAAAGAATTAAGAGACATGACGGGAGCCGGCATGATGGACTGCAAAAAGGCTCTCCAGGCCTCAGAAGGCGATATGGAAAAGGCCGTCAAATGGCTGCGTGAAAACGACCTGGCCGCGGCCGACAAAAAGGCCGGCCGTATCGCAGCCGAAGGCATTGTCGATTCGTACATCCACGAGGGAGGCCGGATCGGCGTCCTGATCGAAGTGAATATCGAGACCGACTTTGCCGCGAAAAACGACGAGTTTAAAGCGCTGGTTCGTGACATGGCGATGCAGGTCGCAGCGATGAATCCGCTTTATGTAAAACGTGAAGATATTCCTGAAGACGTGATCGAGCACGAGCGTGAAATCGCGCGCGTCCAGGCGATCAAATCAGGCAAGCCCGAAAAGATTGTCGAAAAAATCGTGGACGGCAGAATTGAAAAGTATTATCAAGAAGTCTGTTTACTTGAGCAGGCCTATATCCGCGATGACAGCAAAACATGTGAAAAGCTCATCAAAGAGATGATCGGCAAGATCGGTGAGAACATCCAGGTCCGTCGTTTCGTCCGCTATGAGATGGGAGAAGGCCTCGAGAAGAAAAATGAAGATTTCGCACAAGAGGTCGCCGCGCAGTTTAATAAATAAACAAACGTCGAATAGGAAGGGGGCGCCAAGCGCCCTCTTTTTTTATCCGAAAAATTAATCTGCGGTATGGGATAATGATCCTAAGTATTCATAGGGTGACCTTGGGCATAGGGGGGAAGGATGTAAAGATGAAATATAAACGGCTGTTATTGAAATTGTCGGGAGAGTCGCTCGGCGGCGAAAGCGGAAAAGGTATCTGCGGAGATTCACTGGCCGTGTACGCCGGCATCGTCCGTGACTTGCATGCCAAGGGACATGAAATTGGTATCGTGGTCGGAGGTGGCAATTTCTGGCGCGGACGCGTTTCAGGGGATATGGATCGCATGGCAGCCGACCAGATCGGGACGATTGCGACCGTCATGAACGCGATTGCGATGACGGACGCGTTGACGCATCTGGGGGTACCGGTGTCCTTATTATCGGCGGTTCCGATGCCCACTATCGCTGAGGCAATGGATGCCAAGCGCGCCCGACGCTACCTTGATGAAGGACGGGTGGTGGTATTTGGCGGAGGGACGGGCAGTCCGTTTTTTTCGACCGATTCGGCCGCCGCACTAAGAGCCGCGGAGATCAAGGCGGATGTCATCTTAAAGTCCACCTTGGTGGACGGCGTCTATGACCGCGACCCGAATGAAGATGAGGGGGCAATTTTGTTGAAGGAAGTGAGCTTTGATGAGGTGCTTGAGAAAAAACTGCGCGTCATCGACCAGACAGCGGCGGCCCTTTGCCGCGACTTCCACCTCCGCATGATCGTGTTTAACGGCACCGACCCGAATAATATCGCGCGCGTTCTTGAAGAGGAAGATCTCGGCACGATGGTGCGCTGATTTATTACATCAAGCCATCGCGCGATTTGGTAGAATAATTCACAGACAACTAGAAGGAGGGACATTTTATGGCAGACATCGACATTCATGAAAAGACATTAAAGGTTTACGAGGACAAAATGGATAAATCATTGGAGGTTCTAAAATCGGATCTTCGCACCGTGCGCGCAGGTCGCGCGAATCCCCATGTCCTTGACCCGATCACGGTCCCTTATTACGGTGTACCCACGCCTCTGAGTCAGATCGCCAATATCCAGGTTCCGGAGGCCAAGATGCTCATGATCACGCCCTGGGACACGAATATGCTCAAAGAAATCGAACGTGCCATTCAGGCCAGTGATCTCGGTATTAATCCCATGAACGACGGGCGTTGCCTGCGCCTTGTCTTTCCGGCGATGACGGAAGAGCGCCGGCTTGAGCTGACACGCGAGGTGTCAAAAAAAGGTGAAGAGGCCAAGGTGTCTATTCGAAACATCCGACGCGAGGCCAACGATCACTTCAAAGCACTTTTGAAGGACAAGGAAATATCAGAAGATGTCTCCTTCAGCCTGAGCGATGAAGTTCAGACCCTGACCGATCGATTCACTGAAAAGATTGACAAAGAGATCGAACTCAAAACGAAAGAAATTATGGAAATCTGACGGCGAAACCGGTGAAAAACGATTCAGGGGAGCACGTTGAACTTCGTCATCTCGCCGTCATCATGGACGGCAACGGACGTTGGGCAGAGCGACAGGGCAAACCGCGCGACTTTGGCCATCAGGTAGGCGCGGATAACCTGAGAAGGCTCTGCGTGCTTTGCCGTGAGCGCAATATTCGCTATGTGACAGTCTACGCATTTTCAACTGAAAATTGGCGTCGCCCGCGTTTGGAAGTGGCGGCTCTGATGCGCATATTTCCGATATTTTTTCGAAAATACGCAAAAGAAATGGAACAAGAGGGCATCCGGCTCCGTTTCATCGGCGAGCGCGATGAATTATCAGCCGAAGTTGTGCGAACGATGCGTGAAGCCGAGGAATCATCGGCGGATCGTACGGCGCTCGATCTCATCATTGCTTTTAATTACGGCGGTCGTCGCGAGCTTGTAAGCGCGGCACAAAACCTTGCGCGAGAGGTGCTCACAGGTAAGCTATCGCCGGACAAGATCACGGAAGAAACTTTCCGGCACTATCTGTATATGCCCGACGTGCCGGATCCGGATTTATTGATCCGCACGGGCGGTGAATACCGAACTTCCAACTTTCTGATCTGGCAGACCGCTTATACAGAACTTTACATTGACGATTGCCTGTGGCCCGAATTTGGCGCCAAGGAACTTGACCGGGCGATCACGGAATACCATTCACGGCAGCGCCGTTTTGGCGGAATTCAAAGTGAATGACAGGGAGAAATTTGGGAAAATGGAATTGAGTAAAGAGCTAACCACACGTATGTTGACGGCGATTATTTATGGGGCCGTCATGATTATCTTTATTGTGCCGGGCCGTTGGGTGCCGATGATCCCGCTCATCCTCATCGCGGTCGTCGCGTTTTTGAGTGCCTTTGAAAAAGCACAGGCGATCCGCCTGAGGCAGTCGGAAGTCCGCCCGCTTTTTGTGGCAATCGCGACCGTTCTTTTAGGGCTTTTCTCCCTTTTGGGCGTCTTAAAAGAGACATTGTTGCGCGGATTGGCATCTACGATTGACCCCAGCGTGAACACGGTGGTAGCTCCGCGAATATTTGGCTATTACGCTTTATTCGCACTATTCATTTTGCCGATTGTTTCTCTTTTTCGCATGTGGAAAAAGGGAAGTGATCTTTTGCCCGATACGGTCGGGGAATCCTTCATTATTCTTTCTTCTTCCATTCCGATCGCCTCCTCAATCGCACTATTCTACGGGGTCCGTCTGGGTTGGGAGTGGTTTGTCTTGGCCATATTGACCTCGTGGGTGTCTGATAGCTTTTCTTATTTTGCGGGTCGCCTTTTCGGACGCCTTCGCTTTTCACCCCAGCTGAGCCCGAAAAAGACCTGGGAGGGGACCGTAGGAGGCGTGGTGGGAACGATTCTTTTGTTTCTCCTTTATTTCCCGCTCGTAATCGGCAGGCCCTCAGGCTATAACAGCGGGGCTTCCATCGCGTTTTCAATTATCGCCGCGGTGATCATGAGCCTTTGCGCCACCTTTGGTGATCTTATTAATTCGGCGATCAAACGCTGGTGCAAAATCAAAGATTTTGGCAGTTTACTACCGGGACACGGCGGCATATCGGATCGCTTTGACAGCATCTTCACCACCTTGCCTGCGATTTTGCTTTTGGCGTTGTTCGCCTCCGTCGTGATGTAGGGCGATGGTGAGCCGTCTTTCAAAAAGCGTCGTCCCCGGATCCCTCGACGCGCTTGTTCCTGTCACACAAAACCTGAGCGTCTTAGGTTCAACAGGATCGATCGGCCGTCAGACACTCGAGGTCGCGAAAGAAGAGGGGTACCGTGTCTTAGCTTTGGCGGCCGGCCAAAACGCGAAAGAACTTGCAAAACAGGTTGCCCGCTTTCAACCCCAATATGTGAGCGTCATGGACGAGAAAGTCAAGGCCGAGCTTATGGAACGGCTCCGAGCCTTGTCGATATCCCAAGATTCGACACCGATCATTGAGTGCGGACGAAGTTCGGTCGTCCGGGCGGCCCAATGGCCCGACGCCGATACGGTGGTCGCGGCGATCACCGGTTTTGCCGGGTTAGAACCGGTGCTTGCGGCGGCTTCTTCGGGCAAAAAAATCGCCCTTGCCAACAAAGAGAGCCTGGTCGTTGCGGGGGAAATGGTCAAAGCATTGGCCGCTCGAACAGGCGCGTGGATTTTGCCGGTTGACAGCGAACACTCGGCCATCTGGCAGTGCATGCTGTCCTCACCCCCAAAAAGTGTCCGACGTGTAATCCTAACCTGTTCCGGAGGGCCGTTTTTTCAAAAAACAAAAGACGAACTGAATGCTGTCACGCTGGAAGAAGCGCTCGCGCACCCGACCTGGTCGATGGGCGGTAAGATTACCATCGATTCGGCGACCCTGATGAATAAGGCCTTTGAGATCATTGAAGGCTGTCATTTATTTGATCTCCCGCACACGTCGATCGATGTCGTGATACACCGGCAAAGCATTGTGCATTCGTTAGTGGAATTCAAAGATGGCGCGCTTTTAGCGCAGGCAGGCGCGCCGGATATGACCGTTCCCATTCGCTATGCGCTGAGTTTCCCTCACCGATCCGATCGGGGTGCCCGCCCCGTATTTGATCTTCTTGCAAAAGAGAACGCGACCTGGCGTTTTCAACCTGTCGATGAAGATGTATTTCCCTCACTGACATACGCGCGTGAGGTTTACGAAGCGGGCGGACTCATGCCACTTGTTTTGAATGCCTCAAATGAAGCGGCGGTTTCAAGGTTCATGCGACAGGAGATCGCGTTTGCCGATATCTTTTGGCTGATCCGGCGTGCGCTTTGTCATTTTGCTCAAATGGCTGACATAAGCGCGCCTCTTTTCGATGATATGATGATCGCTCATCAACGTGTCATTCAGTATGTAATGGAAGAAAGGATTTGTCCGTGACAATATTAGGCATTTTGGCCGGAGTGCTGATCCTCGGCCTCATCATGGTCATCCACGAACTCGGCCATTTTCTCGCAGGCCTTGCGTTTGGATTTAAAATCGACCAATTCTCCATCTTTATGGGGCCTGTTCTATTTGAGCGGGAGAGAAACGGCATCCGCTACAACATCAAATCAATCCCTCTAGGCGCGTCGGTCAGTTTCGCGGGAGAGTCTTCCGAGATCGAAGGTCAGGAAGGCGAACACGATTACGATGCGGACGACCCCGATTTATTTGAAAATAAACCCAAATGGCAGCGCGCCATTGTCATCGCCATGGGCCCCGTTTTGAACTTTGTCACCGCGCTCATTGTGTTCAGCTTGCTGTTTACGGCAACAGGCGCAGTGGTACCGG
>DIRK01000019.1:0-4062 GCA_002427535.1 Mageeibacillus sp. UBA5438
GCGGAGAAAAAGGGCTATTCAGGGACAGCCGTTTTTACAAAAGAAGAGCCCTTAAAAGTCAGCTTGGGGATGGACATTCCCCTCCACGACAATGAGGGACGCATTATCCAAGCGGAATACGATGACTTTATTTTATTGAATGTCTACACCCCGAATTCACAGCAGGGTTTAAAAAGGCTCGATTACCGTATGGAGTGGGAGGACGATTTCAGAGCGTTTGTGAAAGAGTTAGACGAACAAAAACCCGTGATCATCTGCGGGGATCTGAATGTGGCGCATGAGGAGATCGATTTAAAGAACTGGAAGACTAATAGAAGAAACGCGGGTTTTACGGACGAAGAGCGCCTGAAGATGACGGAGCTTCTTGCGGCGGGTTTCCACGACACATTCCGCACACTTTATCCGGACAAGATTGAGTACAGCTGGTGGAGTTTTAGAGCGAACGCCCGCGCGAATAATGTGGGCTGGCGCATTGATTATTTTCTGGTGTCTGATCGACTTTTAGCAAGGGTCAAAAAGGCGGAGATTCACGGCCATATTATGGGAAGCGATCACTGTCCGGTGAGTCTGACCTTGGAGTGAAGACAGGTTAGCGATTAATCTTCGATGTCAAACATTTCCTTCACTTCGTCAAGACTGTATGTGGTCGGATCCTTAGAATACTCAGCATAGGCTTCCTCTGCGAAGAATGTGTCGTATTCATTTTCAATCTTTTCAAAGAGGGCACGACGAAAAGCCTCAGCTAATGACATTCGATGAAGCTTGGCATATTGTTCCGCGATGCGGCGTTCTTCAGCGGTCAAATGAATTTAAACACACATTGAAATCTCCTTTCTGGTTGAGGAACATCCACTATTTTTTGTTTTCTTTTTCCAGTTTGTCGAGCAGATAAAACTGCAAAGCACATATGACTGTGACCGAGCCCGCCACCAAACTTTTGACCGTGGCGGAGTTAATATCCACAAAGTAAATCAAAAGGATGACAACGACGGGGCTTATGACCGCTAAGAGTCTAATGTTTTTGATTAATTTTTCCATTAATGTCTCCTATTCATCTTCTGTCGCCATGAAGGCGTCATTTTTCTGGTAATGGCCATTTTCGTCTTTTAAGTAAGGCAAAACCGATACGACGGCCTCACGGTTCACAAGACCGTAAATATGGGGGTACCGGCGACCGCTTCTATGATCTTCGTCGTAACGGACTTCAGCTTGCAAGCGTTTTTCATCGATACAAACAATCACAAGTTTCTCGGAAATGTCCTGAAAGGTGTGCGCAACGCGCCACAGGTATGGGATGGTACAGCAGTGGATGAAGCCGTCCATTTCCAAATTCTCTTCACCCCAAAAATCCAGATCTTTTCTTTTTTCCCATGTGGCCTTTTTCATTATGTGTACAATCACAGAAGATGTTCCTTTAACCAGCGGGCGATACCGTCCTCATTGTTGGTGCCTGCGATATGGTCGGCCGCAGCTTTCACATCTTCAAGCGCATTGCCCATGGCGACGCTTGTGCCGCAGTAGTGGAGCAAATCGATGTCATTTAAATCGTCTCCGAAGCCCAAGATATTTTCCCGTCCGATACCCATAGCGTTTGCCAAGGCTTTGACGCCTAAACTCTTCTGAGCTTCCTCATGCATGACCATGGCCAGCATGTCTCGCGCGAGCTTCAGATGCGTTTTGAGGGGCAAGGAAGACTGTATAAGATCGAGCTGGCCGGGGGCTTCAACAAAGGCGTACAGCTTATCGGCCACGCCCTCGATGTTGGTGTAGTCAGTGATGACGCATCCGCCGATGTTGTCCCATTTCTCCCAAACATCGAAGTTCGCATAGTGGATTTCGTCGATCTCGGCTGCGACTTTCAGGCCATATTCGGAGAGCTTTTTTAAGAAGGAGACATAACTTTCAGGGTGGATGCCGCGCTGGTAGATGAGCCTTTCTTGCCAGTGCACCTTGGCGCCGTTGTGGCACACGAAGCCGTCGAAGAGCTCATTGGGGATCATGCGGCTGGCGCTTGTCCCTCGGGCCGTGGCGTAGACAAGTTTGATACCAAGCTTTCGGATGTGCGAAAAAACAGCATAGGTATAAGAAGAGACAGTCTTGTCTGTCTGCAAAAGCGTGTCGTCCAAATCGACGACGATCATCTTAACGGGTCCGTTCAATGCCATCACCAATGTTCTCCATGCCTACTTTTCTATTCTACCCTTAATCGGATGAATCCATGACGATCAGCCGGCCTCCCTCGATCGTCCAGCGCTCATCGGCCAGGCGGTCGATGAATTGCCGGTCATGGGAGACAAAAAGCATCGTGCCCTCGTAATCCAAAAGCATGTTCTCAATCGCTTCTAAGGAAGGAAGATCAAGAAAGTTCGTCGGTTCATCTAACACGAGCACATTGGCATCCGAGACAAACAACATCGCAAAGGATAATCGTATTTTTTCGCCCCCCGATAACAGTGAGGCCTGTTTATTCACATCGTGTCGGAAGAACCTCATACGGGCTAAAACAGAACGATTCACTTCTTCACTTTGACAGGAGATGGCACGCATGTTGTCCAGGACGCTTTTGGTCTCGTCGATAAGGTCCATTTCCTGGCGAAAATAGCCGTAGCGTGCTTTGGGAACAGAGCGAATCGCGGGGTGACCCTTGACCAAGAGTTCACAAAAAACACTTTTTCCGCAGCCGTTGGGTCCTAATAAAGCGGTTTTTTTGTTTCGAAGCAGCCGAAAGGATGTGTCAGAAAAAAGAAGATCAAAGCCCTGAAAACCAAAGCTTAGGTGTTCTGCCTCCGCGATAATTTTGTTTTTAGGCGGATTGGTGAGCTCGAAGGAGGGCCGGATGGTAAATAGCCGTTCGGGGGGCTCTTTTTCTTCTAACTGTTCAAGCCTTTTTTGTGTATGTTTGGCCGCGGCATGAAGGCTCTTCGACCTCCCTTGATAGGAACGCCTTGAGGTTGTAAAGTCGCGCTGTCTCGCCTCACTGTAGGACATGTTTTTTGGTTTCCGATCGATCTTCCCCGCGCGGGTCTTGTAGTCTAAGACGACCGATTTCAGACGCTTCTTCTCTTCTTGGTAGGCTTCGTATTCAAACGCTCGCCTTTTTAAATCCATGGCCAGCCACGCTTGGTAGTCGTCGTAATTGCCGGGGAAGTCAACGATGGTCCCTTCGCGGATGTCCCATATTCGCGTGCAGTGTTCATTTAGGAGCACCCGGTCGTGTGAGACGAGGATGAAGCTCTCGATGCGGTACAGACTGTTGGACAGATGCTGAATTCCCCAAAGGTCGAGGTGGCTTGTGGGTTCATCTAAAAGGAGCATGTCGCCCGGTGTATTGAGGATCCCGGATAAACGGCTCCTTGTTTTTTCGCCTCCTGACAGTGTTTCGGGTCCGCGCTGCCACAGCGCTTCGAGTTGCCAAAAGGCTAAATCCCGATCGTCGAGCTTGTCCGCCGGATGCGCGTCGTCAAACTGGCGGAAGAGTTGCCATTCACCTTCTGTTGTGATCGTCCCCTCCAGCGCATCCAGATCATCTGTGAGGACACGGAATAGGGTCGATTTGCCGGCGCCGTTGGCGCCTATGAGGCCGATTTTTTCGCCCGAAAACACCTCGAGCTTGTCAATATAAAATAGATCGCGTTGGGGAAAACCTACCCGCACATCGCGCATCGTTAATAAACGCATGCTAATCTCCTTATCTTGCCAGAAGGCAACAATGGTTCGGAAATTATGCGATGTTAATCACGGGTGTACCTCCTCTTAGGAATAAGATTATTCTAGCAAAAGATACGGGGCTTGAACAACGGGGCTCTGGCTATGCTTCATCGAGGTCGCAGATTACGATGGGGTTGCCGTGTGCTTCAATCAGTTTTTTGACCTCGTCAAAGGCGACAAACACACTGGCTGTATTTTCCATGGGGTGGATGCCCAGTGTTTTATCTTGTAGCGTTTGGTCGAATACAACGGTGACCTTTCGCTCCTTGTCGTTTAAGACGCCAAAGGGTGTGACGTGTCCTCGTTCTAATCCCATGATTTCCATGAGCAATGAATCGCTTGCAAAGCTCAGCT
>DIRK01000019.1:4281-5846 GCA_002427535.1 Mageeibacillus sp. UBA5438
CTCACGGCTTTGTTGATGGGCAGCACTGCCAGATAGAAGTGTCGCTTTTTGTCGTCGCGAAGAAATAAATTTTTCACGATCCCCTCCGGATGTGGGAGGTTTAATGCGTTCATTTCCTCGACTGTGTAGACGGGGCAGTGTTCGTAGGATTCAAACGCGATGTCGTTTTCTTTTAGTAGTTCGTAGATGGCTTGTTTGTCGAGCATGGTGGCAATACCTCACTCAAACAGTATAGTGAATTTCCTCATCGTTTTCTAAATCGCTGGATCAGCCCGATAATTAGGGCCACGACGATGGAGCCGCCCATGAGGACGAGCCATCCTAAAAAGGTGGCTAATTCGCTTAAGCCGTCTGAGCCTTTGGGCATGCCGAAGAAAAGGTAGAGTCCTGAAGCAAGCGAGAGGAAGAAAAATACGGTGGAACCTAAGGGCATTTTCAAGACCCTGAGTAAAAGGCTGTATAAGAAACCGATGAGCCCGATCCCGATGTAGGCCAATAACAGGGGCACGGCAAATGGCGTCCTCGATTTCACAATGATGGAGAGATAAAGGCTTAAGGTGATCACGATCCAGGTCGCGATCGGAACAATGAATTTATTCTTGATCATGGTACATCCCTCACTTTCACAATCCCCTTCGTAGGGTACAGCTCACATATAGCAGATAGGCCGGATCAAAAGAGTAACAAGCGCCTTCTTCCCTGTGTCGGGTCTGTCTCCTCTTTTTTAACAAATTTTTTTGAATGGCGGGATCCTAAATATCTTGGCTTCGGATTCGCCTTTTCATGAGGTAGAGGCCATAAAGGAGCAGCGTAAGCATCAGGTAGATAAGGTACACACAGAGCGTGTAAAGCGTGGGTATCCGTTCGTAGAGATCTGACATGAGCGGGAATTCAAAGGGCGGATAGCTGACATAGAAGAAGTTTAACGCGCTCTCCTGATCACTGAACAGGATGTTTGCGGGGTAGGACAAGAGGAGGATGGGGAAAAGCACCAGGAGTGCTCGAATAAGCGATTGACGATCGATTTTCGTCTTTCGCACCCAAACCAAATAAGCTGTGTTCACGAGGATCATGCCGTGGATGATGAAGAAGCTGTAATACCTGAAGCGGTCCATCCCGAAGGTTTGGTCGGCCATTAAGAAGGAGAGCACGGCGCCGTAGGAATAAAAGTACGCGATGGAGGAGAGTTTTTCGTTTCTCGTGATGAGCGAAAAACTTGTCACATAGACACTCAGGCCGCAAAGCGTGGTGGGGTAGATGTGACGCCAGTTGGTTTCTCCGCCCGCGTAATGCCAAATGTATTGCCCGATTTCAACCGCGAGTGTGAAAAGGGCGAGTGCTAATCCGATCCATTTTTCTTTGTCGGAGTTTTTTATCCGGCGAGAGAAGAAAAATACTAAAAGCAAGGGGATGACTGCAAAAGCAATACACGCGAAAAGATGTGGCCATGTTAGAAGTTCAAATCCAAGCCCCCGGTCCGTGGTACTAAAGAACATTAAAACGATCTCCCAAGTAATAAAAGTTGCGATACCTTCACAGGTACTGTGCTTATTTTATTCCAATTT
>DIRK01000019.1:6046-8613 GCA_002427535.1 Mageeibacillus sp. UBA5438
TTTAAATTTGAGAATTTCCTTAGTCTTTTAAACAGCCAATGGGAACGACCCACACGCCATTTGGCAACTTGAAGGCGAATTGCGTGCCGGTAAGCACCATCAAAAAACTCGGCAGCGGCGTTCTTTCGGTATCAATACTGTTCTTGAATTCAATCAGCTTTTGGGCAGCCTTTTCAATCTCACCTTGCCCCATCTTGATTTCGATGGCGCCCCATCGCTCGTCTTTTAATTGGACAATCGCATCGACCTCAACACCTATCTGGTCTCTGTAATGGTAGACAGTGCCATCGAGGCGATCCGCGTAGATTCTCAAATCTCGAATACATAATGATTCGAAAAGATATCCGAATGTTTGGAAATCACTCATGAGTTTATTTCGATCAGCGCGAAGCGCGGCCGCGGCGATGGAAGGGTCAATAAAATGCCGTTTTGCGGTTTTTCGGATTGCCCGTTTTGAGCGAAGATGAGGGCTCCATGCACGAAGGTCTTCGATGACATAAAGTTTTTTCAAAGCATCGATGTAGTTGTTAATCGTTTTGTCGGATAGGCCCTCGTCATTTGCGATAAGGTCACGCAACAGCGTCTGTGTATTAACTTCTGTCGAAATATTTCTTGCAATGGAGCGAAGTAAAGCATAGACCCTATCGGGATTGCGCTTAACCTCATCGATGCGCGACATATCTTGATGTGCAACCGAATCCAAATAGTTGTACACCATTTGAAGCGCATATTGTTCGTTTTTTTCTCCAACAGCTTCAGGCCAACCACCGCGTGTGAGAATAAAGGCGGTACGCTCAATCGAAATTTTGCTTTCGCCCGACATCCCATCGTCACCTTCAAACAAAGCTTTGAGGGATATTCCTCCTGTTGACTCACCCGATTCAAATAAAGACATGGTGCGCATGGTCATTCGGCTAATGCGTCCCGTCCCGGTATGCATGTCATTAGTGATAGGGGGGACCATCGAACCTGTCAAGATGAACTGTCCGCGCAAACGGCGCTTATCAACGGCAAATCTTACTGCATCCCATAGAACAGGAGCCATTTGCCACTCGTCGATTAAGCGTGGAGTCTCTCCTTCCAAAAGCATTGAAGGCACGGATTTTGCCAGCAATATGTACTCTTCCGTCCGATCAGGATCTTGCAGGTATAATATGCTTGCTGCGACTTCCTCGGCCGTTCTTGTTTTACCGCACCATTTAGGTCCGACGATCAAAACAGCGCCCGAAGTTGCCAGCAAAAGTTGCAATTTTTGATCTGCAATTCGGGGTAAATAGCGTCCATTCATGCGTCTTCACCTCTTGGATCATTATAGCGCTACTTCCTGATTTGTCATGATCTTACTTCTCACTTTGTCAAGCAATCCATCCATTCTCTTATTTGCATGTGCTTGGTACACCAGTGACAGGAGAAGCATAACCGTGATGACCACTCCCAATACGGTCACAAAGGGGGTGCCAAATACCAGCAGGGGCATGATCGAAAAGAACAACGCGGTTGCGGTACAAAAAAGAGTCATCTTTTGAAGCCTTATGACCTTGCCCTTTTTCAAGAGGATAATGACTGACACAAGGGTCACCACTACCGTTAAGATCGCGGTGAGAAACGGAAAGAAATTGGCATAGCCAAACGGAATGAGGCTGAAGTAAGAAAAAGTTTGGCGAATTCTTTCATCTGGGCCGGAGGCAAACAACAGGACGGCACCGTTTGGCAGTATCTCGGCGATGAGTGCTACGACTAATGCGGTAAGCGATAGAATCCGGGATACGGTTTTTGATAATTTCATAATTCCTCCTGTGTTTTTCATGGTTGGATTTACTGCGGTTTTTTACAAAACTTTCGGATCGGACAGATGCCGCAACGCGGCGTCGCGGTGCACATTTCACCATACCCATCGGCGGAAAAACTCCAGATCAAGTGATCAATTTCTACTTTATAGAGCCCTGTCTCCTCGGATAGTTTTGCGACCTTTTCATATACTTCGTCCATGGTCGCCAAAAAATGATCTGAGGTTCCCATTCTCTCAGATCCGAAGAACCGTCTCAGATGTCGATCCGGTTTTGTACCGTCTATCCCGACATACCGGAGGTATTCCCATGCCAGGGCTCCGCCTAACATTTTCATTTTGTAGGGCGACGCGGGGTCCGACAATTTCTGCGCGATAATAGCGGCTGGACCCGAGGTGACAAATGCGTCAATGCTGCCGTATTCTTGCTCAATATTTTGGAACGTTCGAATATTGTCGGCGAGCGCTTCCATTTGTGCTTTGGTGCTCATATTGCCGCATTTTAACTTGAACAGACCTTCGCGAAGGTCAATTGGGGATGTCTGGAGTAGCATCTGCGGATTGTAGTCGAGAAATAATTGATCGATGGTCGGAAGATGCGGATCGATCCGACTCCACTTGTTTTGAGTTGACAATAAAGATGTCGTAAGTATCTAGTACCCCCTTAGTGGAAGGTGTATTTCAATGATAGAAGTCCACTTAATATCATTCCTCAATTGTTGATAAACTTCCATTTCATCTTCAGATAGAGTCTTTTATCGTAAGCGTCCTTTGTTAGACG
>DIRK01000040.1 GCA_002427535.1 Mageeibacillus sp. UBA5438
GGATACGGACCCCAGCGCGTCATGAATCGCGTCAATCAGTGCTTCGGCAGGCCCCGGTACCCAGTGACCCCTTCGCGCCGTCTTGTCACCGTATGGAACCGCCCAGTACGATTCCAAACCCCGGAAATGATCGATCCGAATCGTATCAAAAAGGCGTGTCTGAAATTGCATGCGGTCGATCCACCAAGCATAGTTCTCCTTTTTGTGTACACCCCAGTCGTAAAGGGGATTGCCCCACAGCTGTCCGTCATCGGAGAAATAGTCAGGAGGACAGCCCGCGACAAGGGTCGGTTGAAGCTGTTCGTCAAACTGGAAAAGTTCCGGCCGCAGCCAGGCTTCCACGGAATCCTCCGCTACATAAATTGGAAGGTCGCCGATGATCTCAATTTTTGACGCGGTGGCGTAAGCACGCAGTTGATCCCACTGCCTGAAGAACAAGAACTGTATGAATTGTTCCAATAGCATGGCATCGCCGTGCTGTTGCTCAAATTGGGCGAGCGCGACCGGATTGCGCCGCCGGAACATTTCGGGCCACGACTGCCAGGGGCGCCCTTGTTCTTTTGCCTTGATCGTCATGAAAAGAGAAAAGTCATGTAACCAAAGGTCATTTTCCTGTGCCTGAAATGAACGAAACGCCTCTTTGAGAATTGAAAACTCACCCTCGTTGAAGGCCTCCCACGCACGCTTTAACACACAGCGCCGGTGCCTCCATAAAAGGCCAAAATCGACCTTCGAAAGGTCTGTTCCAAAGGGATACTCATCCAACTCCTCCGAAGAAAGCAGTCCGTCCTTCACAAGGTAATCAAGGTCAATGAAATAAGGATTTCCCGCTTTCGTGGAGACACTTTGGTAGGGTGAATCGCCAAAGCCTGTGATGCCGATGGGTAGAATCTGCCAGCACGACTGGCCCCCCATGACAAGAAAGTCGACAAAGTCGAAGGCCGCATCTCCGAAAGTGCCGACGCCATAGGGTGAAGCAAGGCTTGAGATATGACATAATACGCCGCTTTTGCGCCCATGGCGGACATGCTTGTAATTATAGCGTTCGTCCAGACCTGTACCTTCAATCGCTTCCATATTTGACCTCATTGGCGGGATAATTTGGGTACTTCAATCTTAGCATAGCCCCAACTGTCACACGGTTTTTTTTACGCTTTCGTGTAGAATGAAACAAAGCCTTTTGGGGGGTGATTTTTTGCTCGAGCGTCTTTACATTGGAGAAAACCCGAAGATACACCAAGAATGGGGGGAACTGCTTGAACTTACAGGTTTGACCACGGATCCGCCTTACACTTCTGTATTTGGCATTTACGAAAATGAAGTGCTTGTGGCGACCGGTGCCCGTGATGACAACCGCCTCAAATGTGTCGCGATTCACCCCGAACACCAAAAGGGGACATTGTTCAATGAACTTCTGTCAGGCCTGATCACGGAGGCCCACGAACAGGGAATTGATCGGCTTTTCTTATACACGAAACCGGGATCTGTGGAGGCCTTTTCACATCTCGGATTCCGCGTACTTGCCACCACACCCGACGGTGTCGCTTTCATGGAACGAGGGACGCCCAACCTTTTTGATTACCTCGATCAACTCCAAGAAAGTAATAGGGCCTATGAAGCGCAACATGGAAAGGTCGGTGGCCCTGTGGAGTCCATCGTCATGAACGCCAATCCATTTACCTTGGGGCATCGGGCGCTCATCGAGAACGCTTTGTCACGCGCGAAGCGACTTCATCTTTTCATCCTGACGGAAGACGCCTCCCTCATCCCCACCGAAGTGCGCGAACGCCTTGTACGGGAAGGCACGGCCGATCTTCCAGGTATTATTTACCACCCGACGGACAGCTACATTATTTCCAGGGCTTCTTTTCCTTCGTATTTCTTGAAAAAGGAAAAAGAAGGGACAAAGACACAGGCGACTTTGGATGCCATCCTCTACCGCGACGCGATCGCGCCCGCACTCGGTATTACGAACAGAACAGTCGGTGATGAACCCTTCGATCTTGTGACCTCGATTTACAATGAAAGCTTGCAAGAGCAGTTTAGAGGATCCATCACGCTGAGTCTGATGCCGCGGGTTTCAACTCCCGAAGGCACAGTCATTTCCGCGTCCCGTGTTCGGGCCGCCCTGATGGAAGGCGATATGAAAACTTTTAGATTGCTTGTTCCCGATTCAACCTATCGCTTTTTTAGTTCATCGGAGGGGAAAAAGCTCATCCGTTCCTGGCGCGCCTGAATGCCGTCTTAGTTAATCCGCTCATTTGTTTCTTCTGAAAAGAAGTGAAGACCCGCGGTATCTAAGTGGAAGTTGTGTGCTTCGTCAGTCGCGTACTCAAAATATCCGGGTTCTGAGATCACGCACTCCTTTCCATTCGGGAACTCACAGTAAAGGAGCTGTTCCTTGCCCAGCATCTCAATCACATCGATCTTGACTGTGATCTGGTTCTTGGGGGCTTTGCCCGCCAAAAAGCGTTCGGACCGGATACCGAGCACCACGCGTTTCCCATCGTAGGTTTGAAGTTTCTTTTTATCTTGCTCGTTTGGCTCAACGGTGAAAAGATCGTCGTCTGCTTTGAAGAGGTCGTTTTCCATCTGGCCGTGAAAAACATTCATGGTGGGTGAACCGATGAAGCCCGCGACAAAAAGGTTTTGCGGCCGGTCGTAAAACTCGGAAGGGACGCCGACCTGTTGCACTTTTCCATCCTCTAAAAGGACAATCTTGGTCGCCATGGTCATGGCTTCTGTCTGGTCGTGCGTCACATAGATGGTGGTCGTGTCAAGCGATTTGTGGAGGCGGACAAGTTCCACCCGCATATGCTCTCTCAATTTGGCGTCAAGATTTGACAAGGGTTCATCCAGGAGAAAGACGCCGGCTTTACGCACCATGGCGCGCCCCAAAGCAACGCGCTGACGCTGGCCGCCTGATATCTCAGAGGGTTTTGAATACAAGTATTCTGTGATCTGCAAAAGCTCCGCCGCCTCTTTCACGCGGTCGTGGATAACGGTCTTTTTTTCTTTTCTCATCTTCAGGGAGAAAGCCATGTTGTCATAGACCGTCATATGCGGATAAAGCGCGTAAGACTGGAAGACCATCGCGATGTCGCGGTCTTTGGGTTCCACCTTATTCATGCGCTTGCCGTCGAAGAGTAAATCACCTTCTGTGATGGAATTCAATCCCGCGATCATGCGCAAAAGCGTACTCTTGCCACAGCCCGAAGGGCCCAGGATGACACAGAAATCTTTATCCTCAATCGCAAGATCGATATGGCGGATGGTGAAATTTTCTCTGCCTTCGTATTTTTTTCCGATATTGACTAGTTCAACTCTCATGGCGTCCACCTAACCTTTGACCGCGCCGCTTGCAAGCCCCGAAACGAGCTGCTTTTGCAACGCAATGAATAAAATGATGATTGGCACCGCGGTCAGAAGACCGCCGGCGGCAAACACGGGCTGATGCATATTGTATTGATCGGTGATCAGGGTGTTCAATCCTGTCGCCAATGTATAGGTTTTTGGATCATTTAATAAAATGCTCGGCAGCATGAAGTCGAGGAAGGGCCCGATGAATGACCAGAGCGCGATTACTGCCAGCATGGGCCGCACAATGGGCATGATGATAAGGCGGTACACCTGCAGGTTGCCGCAGCCGTCGATCTTTGCCGCGTCATCGAGCTCGGTTGAGATGGAGTCGATGTAGCCCTTCAGGATGAACGTGTTGCCTGCGATGCCGCCTCCGGCGTAAATCAGTATCAAAAACAATTGGCGGCTAAACCAGGGCGCGATGGAAATGACGATGGAATGCAGTGTATAGAAGGCGGCAATCCCGGCAAAGGTGGGGATGGTCTGGATCAGCATGATCGCCATCAGGGAGGCCTTGCGCCCTTTGAAACGGTAACGCGAATAGGCGTAGCCCGTAAAGGAAACGAAGATCAAGGTGAGAACCGCCGTGGCTAACGCGATGACAATCGTGTTCAGCACCCAGTTTAAAAAGTAGGTTTCCTGAAACAGGTAGTCAAAATGTTTCGTGGAAAATTCGTAAGTT
>DIRK01000017.1:0-23530 GCA_002427535.1 Mageeibacillus sp. UBA5438
GCAGTTTATGCGTCGAATAGCGGGAAGGGTCAAGCCCCGCGGACATAATGTATTTCTTAATAATGTTTTGCACCGCTCTCGGGGTCACGCGTTTACCCAGCCTTGAAATAAACAAGGCGTCTTTATCTACTTTTACGGGCTTGATGCGATCCGGCAAATAGTCCTTAATGGCCGATATGCAGGCCCCATTCAGGTAGATCGTGCGCTCTTTATTGCCCTTACCGACCACGGTTAAAGTCTCGTCTCGCCAGGAGGAGAGATCGATACCGCAAAGTTCGGAAAGCCTGAGACCGCAGTTTAAAAAGAGCGTCAGCATGGCGTAATCCCGCGTTGAAAAACGCGTGTCGCTCCTGGAAGCCGCCTGCAAAAGTTCGCGGCTCTCATCTAAAGACAGATGACGCGGCAAGCGCTTCACCTGCTTAGGGGACTCCAGGTTAGCCGCCACATTGTCGTCTAACACGTGGGCCTTGGTGGTCAAGTAATCAAAAAAAGTACGTAAAGATGAACTGCGCCGCGCGCGGGTTGCAGGCGCGGTCTTGCGGGTCGTCGCAAGCCAGCCGATGTAGCCGTAAAGATCTGACAACTGAATGCTTCTTAAAAAAGAATCGTCGACACTCGAGATGTCAATCGCTTCCCAGGCCTCATCCTCCGGTACAAGCATTCGGTCGTCGGAGATCAGGTAGCGAAAAAACAGCACCAGATCGTAACGGTACTGGCGTACCGTCCCCTCAGAGCGCTCGAGGATGGCCCGGATATAGCCTAAAAACTCCTCTAAACGCACAAAGCTATCGAGTGGTTTTGGTTCGTCCCTTTTCACCAAGACTTTCCTTTCGTACGGAACTACAGATGTTGTGTCGTGCTCATTTTATCACAGGCTTCACTTTCTTCACCCTTTCATAATTGCTATACTTGCGCTGTACGCTCAAAGCGCAATGGATCGGGAGGGTTTTTTGTATGAAAAAATTCCGTGTCGGAATACTCGGCGCCACAGGCCATGTCGGTCAATGTTTTATTTTGCAGTTGGTCGATCACCCCTGGTTTGAAATCACAAAGCTCATGGCTTCGCCCAAATCCAAGGGTAAAACGTACAGGGAAGCCGTGGGGGAACACTGGCGCATGGATGAACCGATGCCCGAGAGTGTAAAAGATGTCGTGGTCGGCGGAACCGATGAAATCGATCTTTTAAAACGTGAAGTGGACTTCGTGTTCAGCGCGGTCGATATGGAAAAAGATGCATTGATCCAATTAGAAGAAGCGATCGCAAAATCGGAAATCCCGGTCATCTCCAATAACTCCGCCATGCGCTGGACACCTGACGTGCCGCTCATCATCCCGGAGATCAACCCCGACCACACCCAGTTGATTGAAGCGCAGCGAAAGCGCTTAGGCATCGAACGCGGCTTCATTGTGGTGAAGCCCAACTGCTCCATCCAAAGCTATGTGCCGGCTTTAACCCCCTTGATGGATTTTGGCATTGAAGAAGTGTTCGTGACCACTTACCAGGCCGTGTCGGGGGCGGGGAGGCGCCTTGTTGACTGGCCCGAGATGCAAAACAATGTCATCCCCTTTATCAGCGGAGAAGAGGAGAAAAGTGAGTGGGAACCCTTGAAAATATGGGGCAAAATGCGTGGAGACCGTATTGAATTAGCCCGAAAACCGCTTATTTCCTCCCAATGTGTGCGTGTACCGGTGGAATTTGGCCATTTAGCGGCCGTTTTCGTCCGCTTTCGACGCCCCATCGAGTCCACCGACATCCTCTTGCGCTGGCTCGACTTCACCAGTGAAGTCGGGGAGGCCAACCTACCCACGGCACCGAGGCCCTTTTTGCGCTATTTTGAGGAAACCGACCGCCCCCAACCCAAATATGACGCCTCCTCCAGGCACGGCATGGGTATTTCCATCGGGCGCCTGCGCGAGGACCCCATCTTCGATTACAAATTTGTCTGTTTATCGAACAACCTCATCCGCGGCGCGGCAGGCGGCGCCATTTTGACCGCTGAGCTTCTCATCCACCAGGGATGGCTCGATTACGCTAAGTAGGGAAGGGGAGAGGCATGCTTTTATCTTCATTACTATCTTTTTTGACCGATCCGAATATCCGGCATTTGGGTGAGAACCTTCCCATTTCGGGCGTGACCTGTGATTCTCGTGAAGTAAAGCCCGGATTCATCTTTGTTGCCATCCCAGGCGCCTTGACCGACGGGCACCTTTACATTGAAAGCGCGATTGAAAAAGGAGCTTCGGCGATTGTGGCCGAAAAGGATGTTGAGATTGACATTGGGGGCATCAGCTATGTGACAGTTCCCTTTGCAAGACAGGCCTTGGCCGAACTTTCGCGCGCCTACTTTGGCTTTGCGGACCGCGACATGTACATGATCGGGATCACCGCCACGAACGGGAAGACCACGACGACCTCTATGTTGCGCCATATACTGGAAGCAGAGAAAGTGCCCACCTCCGTCATCGGATCGGTGGCTTACAGTTTCGGTGATGAGAAAACGGCTTCCGTACTCACGACCCCTGAGAGTTCTGAGCTACACGCCATGCTAAAAAAGCAACGGGAGGCGGGGATTAAGGTCGTCTCCATGGAGGTGTCCTCCATCGCGGAAGAACAGTGCCGTGTGTACGGCATTCGGTACGACGCCGTAGCTTTTTTGAATATTACACCGGATCATTTGCCCGATCACGGGTCCTTTGAAGCCTATTATGAGGCGAAGGCCATGTTGGTAAAAAATGTGGCTGAGGGCGTACCCGTGATTTTAAACCTGGACGATCCTCGGGTGGCCCAATTACAAGATGAGACAAAAGGACAGGTGATCGGCATCGGGATTGACCATGGTACGGCTCTTATTTCGGCCGAAAACCTCACCATGCCGGGTGGCATCCCCCAATTTGATCTTGTGATCCGCTCCCCGCTTCGAACCGGAAGGGGAGAGCTACCCCCAGGGCGCTGGCCGGTGAAGCTCTCGATCCCCGGCCGCCACACGGTGTATAACGCCATGGCGGCTTTAACGATTGCGATGGCTTATGGGATTGCGCCTGAAAGGGCGGTCAAGCTTATCGAAAGTTTCCCGGGTATTGAAAGGCGATTACAGATTCTCTACCAAAAGGAATTCACGATCATTGACGACCATATCAGCGATGAGGACAACACAAGGAAGATGATGGAGGCGCTCGTCCAGATGACTGAAGGCGCGCCAGTGAAGATTATCTATGCCATCCGCGGCAATCGCGGAGTGGAGGTGAACCGTGAAGTGATCGGACAGTTTCAAGCGTTCCGTGACAAAATAAACTGGTCAACCTTTTATCTGACTTCGTCAAGAGACCTTGCCAAACCTCGTGATGTTGTTCGAGACGAAGAATATGACACGGTGACCTCTGATCTTGAACACGCGGGTTATAATTTTACCTACATCCCAAATCTTGCGGACGCGATTGAACAAATGCTGCCTACCGTTTTACCGGGAGAGTTTTTTGTGTTGGCGGGATCCCACAATATGGATAAAGGGGCAAGGATCGCTTTGAATCTTTTAGCCGAGGGAAGAGAGGCCTCTGAACGGGAAAGTATTTTAAAAGTGTTAGAGGATCGGATGATGGGTTAGCTTGACTTTGAGAAATCGTACTTCGTAAAATAATAATTTTACGAAGTACGGTATAGGCTAAACCGAATTTATGAAGGTAAATGACAAGAGCGCCAAATAGCGCTCTTTTAAAAGGTCTTCTGCGACCTATGGGTCCTTTGGGTATCTTTAAAACGATCCTGGTGCAGTTTTACTTATGGGAATTGGACTTCTGCGCCGTTTGTCTCGGTGGTTTGGTGTTGTTTGAAATAACTGTCTTCGCCCGTGATCTTTTTTAATTCGCCGACGTCCGTAAACGGATTATAGATGCCAAATAAAATAACGAGCAAAATCACGATCATGATAAAGGTCAATGTGTTGCGCAGTGTTCTTTGATAACGTTCCTGGGCAAATTTACGGTTGATCTTATCGACCGTTGTATAACCTTTTAAACGGTAAATGCGATGCCCCGTCCTTTTATCGTCGGCGACGCTTCCGCGGAGCGGCTGATAGTATTTGGTTAAGATCGATTTTTTGCGACTCATACTGCCACACTCCTGACCTCGTTTATTTTAGCATAGGGATCCGATAATCAGTATCATGAATATGACTTGATACAAAACAAATGTTTTGTTATGATAGCCACAAAGAGAATTTATGTTCCTGCCATTCAAGGCTGTACGGGGAGGTCAACCATGGAGAGCAAAGAAACATATCCGTTTACTAGGGCCAACGTCGATGAGACACTCGAGGCGGTCTACGATTTCATCTGTGAGTATATCCGCCATTATTCGTATGCCCCTTCTGTCCGGGATATCGGAGAAGGCACGGGACTGCGTTCGACTTCGACGGTGTACAGCCATTTGAAAAGGCTTGCCGCGGAGGGTCGCATTGAAATGGAGATGGGTAAACGCCGCTCCATCCGCGTGCCTGAGCTTGACGCCGAACAGACCCCGTCGATTCCCCTGGTCGGTACGGTGACGGCGGGAAGGCCGATTCTGGCAACAGAAAACATCGAACGGATGATCCCTCTCCCCTTCCCTGTCAGACAGGATCCTGATTCTGTTTTTGCACTTCGCGTAGAAGGCGACAGCATGGTGGGGGCGTCCATCCTGGACGGTGACATTGTCATCATTGAAAAGCAAAGTATTGCGGATGACGGTGAAATCGTCGTGGCGCTTTTAGGTGATGAAGCAACCGTCAAAACCTTAAAACGCCACGCGAAAGGCCAATATTACCTGCACCCCGAAAATGACCGCTATGATGACATTCCACTTGATCGGGAGGACAGCATGATCCTCGGCGTGGTGCGAGGACTGTTACGCATGGACATCTGATCAGTGCCGAATATAGTTACCGTCTTGTGAAGAGATGAAACGCGGATATGTGATATTGTGGTTCCTCGGGCGCGACTTGGATCTTGCATCATTGAAGATCAGATGGAGCTCCTCAAATGGCTTGATGCAAACGACCGCCGTCTTGTAAATCAGTTGCTGAGTACCATGGGCGATCACAACCAGTGATTCCTGATCGAAACCGATAATCAGCCCTTCAATGATCGACTGGTTGAAGAGCTGGATGGTCACACGGATTTTTTCACGTCTCAAATGATTCAAAAATGTTTCCTGAATACGAAAATTAGAAGAGACTTTCTTCGTGCGGCTGTCGTCTGTCTTATCGCAATAATCCATGGCTCTTATCCTTTCTGATTCAACTTATGAGCACTTTTTTAGTACCTATAGCATAGGGGAAAATGAGAAATATTATTTCGCTGTGATCGAAATTTATCGATGGATTAGTAAGATTTGCAAATCTTTTCGTTTTCGAAGCCAAGTTTGTTGTCTTTTTGCATAGCGACGCGTCGATTGCGCGATGCGATGACGCGCCTCAACCTCGGAGTATTGGCCCTCCAAGTGCCCGAGGACCTCCTTGTAACCGATACCCCTAAAAGCAGGACATTCTGACACATGAGGCACCTTGTCAGACAGTTTTTTAACCTCCGAAACAAGCCCCGCTTGAAACATGCGATCTACGCGATCATTAATCGCGCCGTACAACGCCGCACGCGGCGTCCAGTCCAGCCAAAACGGCAAATAATTAAAAGGTGCTTCGCCTTCGCGCGAGCGAAGATTGATTTCAGATTTTAAAAGACCTGTCTGGCGGTATATTTCAAAAAAACGCACCATCCTCGTCCGATCCGTCGGCGCGATGACCGCAGCCGACTTCGGATCAAGCCTTTCAATCGCTTTCCAGCTTGCCTCCAAGCCCTTTTCTTCCACCGCCATCGCCACTTCTTCTCGAAGCGCGGCGTCCGGCGGATCGCCGATGAACCGAAGACCGTCCAAAAGTGCTGAAACGTACTGTACGCTGCCACCGCAGAGGATGGGTCTTTTATGATCCTTCAATAGCCTGTGGAGTAAATCAGTGACTTCACTGACATAGCTTGCGACGCTCATCGTCTCACAGGGGTCAAGGATATCGATCATGTGGTGCGGGATGACTCTTTGATCCTCTTTTGTCGGCTTGGCCGTCCCGATGTCAAAACCACGGTAAACCTGCATCGCGTCACAGGAGACGATCTCCCCTTTGATCCTTTCAGCGAGCATCATGGCAAGATGCGATTTACCTGAGCCCGTCGGGCCTGTAATCACCGGAATCGAAGCTTTATGAGATTCAACACGCTCCAAAAGCGCGTTAAACAACACATCCATTGAATCACTTTGGCAAAGGATGGCTTCTTTTCGAGTCGTCGGCATTTACACGATTCTCCCAAATCTCTTTTCAATGTCCGTGAGGGTCAGCCTTAACGCCACGGGGCGGCCGTGCGGACAGTGATAGGGATTGGTGAGCGCCAAGAGGCGGTCAATGAGGATGAATGCCTCCTCTTGAGAGAGGCGGTCATGCGCTTTCACCGCCGCCTTACAGGCAATGTCGTGCAGGATTTCATTGTCGTCAACCGTGGCGCCGCTTTCCCCTGCCGTCATATGGCGGTCAAGGACCACCTGAAAGGCTGCCTTCGCGTCGAGCGTCACCTGGGCGTTCACAGGTGCCATGGGGACCGCGCGTAAGGCCACGGAGCGTTCCCCGAAGATTTCATATTCAAAGCCCAATAAAGAAAAGTGATCCGCCGCATCTTCCAAAAGTGCCATCTCCTTTATCGTAAGATCCACATGCAAAGGTGCCATCAAGGTCTGTGAGGGCACTTTTACACCGTCTTTTTCTTTTCTTTTTAACAGCAGTTCTTCGTACAGGACGCGCTCATGCGCGGCATGCTGGTCGATCAGGACGAGCGAATCCCCGTCTTCAAACAACAAATAAGTGTTTAAAAAAGCACCGATGAAACGCGCATGCTTTAAAGGATGAAAATCACTTGCGGGTGTCTTTTCTTCATCCATTTTCAGAGTTTTCTCAGCGCCCTTTTGAACGATGGTTTCTAAAGGTTCCCTTTCCGATTCACTTTCCTTAATGGTTTTTTGATCGCGAACAATTGTTCTTGACGTATCAAAGGCCACCTGCTGCGGTTCATAGCTCGCTTCTTTTTCTTCCTTATTTAACTGTTCAAGCGAGCTGTCTTGAATGACAGCTGAATCTTCGAGGGTGCCTTTGACCGCGTGGTAAATCGCGCGAAAAACTGCGCGGTCATCCCAAAAACGCACTTCCGTTTTTTGGGGGTGCACATTGACGTCGATGAGGTTGGGCGCGATCTCGATATTAAAAACAAGCTGGGTGAATTTGCCCTTCATGAAAAAGCCGCGCGACGCCTCTTCCACCGCGGTCCTCAGCACCGAGGATTGAATGACACGGCCGTTCACCAAAAACAGCTGGCGCGCGCGGTTATGGCGCGCGGCGTCAGCCCGGGTCATGAAACCCGTGAGGCGTACGGGACCATCGTCTACCGAGACAGGGATCATTTTCTCCGCGGTATCTTTACCGAAGACCACATAAATGGCACTTAAAAGATCGTTGTTGCCAGGCGTGTAGAGCATTTCACGGTCGTCGTCCAAACGTTCTAAACGAAAGGAGACATCGGGCCGCGATAGCGCAAGTTTCCCGACGATGTCCGCGATGGCCCCCGCTTCCGAACTATCCGATTTTAAAAACTTGTAGCGTGCCGGCGTATTGAAAAATAAATCGCGGACGGTGACCGTCGTGCCCTGCGTCATGGGATGCGGTCCCTGAAAGCTCATCTCCCCGCCTTCAACAACCACACGCGTCCCCTCCTTGTCATCTCTTCTTCTTGTGACGAGTTCTAAGCGCGAGACAGAGGCGATGGACGGCAAAGCCTCTCCGCGAAAGCCCATGGTCTGTAGAGAGAACAGATCGTCGGTTGTTTCAATTTTACTCGTGGCATGGCTTTCGACTGACAAAAGCGCGTCCTCGCGGCTCATCCCCTGCCCATCATCCTCGCAGCGGATTTCTCGGATGCCGCCGTTTCGTATGGCGAGCCGGATAATGGAGGCGCCTGCGTCCAAGGCGTTGTCGATCAGTTCTTTCACCACGGAGGCGGGGCGTTCGACCACTTCGCCTGCCGCGATGCTGTTCACCGTCTGGCGGTCAAGCTTATGGATCGTGGTCATCCTTCTTCCTCCTCAAGCTCGCTGTTTTGGCGCTTTTGTTTTTCGGCCAATTCCTTCAAATCGATGAGGAGGCCGAAGGCCTCAACAGGCCGCATATTGTCAATATCCGCGAATTCAAGTCGCCGGATGATGTCGTCGGCGGTGCGCACCGACTGGGCTCCGCTGAAAAGATCCTGCTGACCGTCCATGGCCCTTGAGCGGGCTCGGACAATCTTACGTTTGGCCTGCCCCGAGCGTTCAAAATGGGCCATGAGTTCACGGGCGCGGTCCACGACTGATTCAGGGACACCGGCCAATTTGGCCACATCAATGCCGTAGCTCTCATCCGCGCCCCCCGGGCGCACTTCATGCAAGAATACAATGTCGCCGTCCTGCTCACTGACATCGATATGGCTGTTAAACACCCCGGGCAGTTTGTTCCCTAAGTCGATTAATTCATGGTAATGCGTCGCAAAAAGGGCGCGCGCTCCTAATAGTTTTTGGTCCGCGATATATTCCATGACGGACCAGGCGATGGACAGTCCGTCGGCAGTACCGGTGCCTCGCCCGATTTCATCCAGGATGAGAAGGCTCATAGGTGTTGCCTGCTCCAAAATACGGGCCATCTCGCTCATCTCCACCATGAAGGTAGACTGACCGCCCGACAGGTCGTCTGAGGCGCCCACACGCGTCATGACGCGGTCGACGATGCCGATCCTCGCTTCTTGGGCCGGTACATAGCCCCCGATCTGTGCCAACAGTACAATGATGGCCGCCTGACGCATATAGGTTGACTTACCCGACATATTGGGCCCGGTGAGAATCATGGCGCGCTTAGCATGGCCGTCGAGCGTTAAGTCGTTCGCCACAAAGCGATCTTTACCCTTTAGGATCTGTTCGACCACCGCGTGGCGCCCTTCTTTGATGATAAGTGTCCGGTCGTCCAAAATTTCGGGGCGGCAATATTTTTGGCGATCCGCGATATCCGCTAAGGATAGGAATACGTCGAGTTCGGCCAAAGCGTTGGCGGTATTTTGCAGTTCTAAAAGGTGGCGTGCGACTTCTTCTCGTATTTGAGTAAACAGTTCATATTCGACTGCTTTGCGGCGCTCTTCGGCGCCTAAGATTGTATCTTCTTTTTCCTTTAATTCTTCTGTGATAAAGCGCTCAGAATTGACAAGGGTTTGTTTTCTCACAAAATGATCGGGCACTTTATCGAGTTGTCCGCGTGACACCTCAAAATAGTAGCCGAACACGCGGTTGTAGCCGGCCTTCAAGTTTTTGATGCCGGTCGCTTCCCGCTCCTTTGTTTCTAATGAAAGAATATAGTCGCGCCCGTGCAAGGCCGCGTCCGTCAGTCGATCGACGTCGGCGTTAAAACCTTCTTTGAAAATACCGCCCTCGGTGACAAGTAGCGGCGGATCGTCGCAGATCGCCTCGTGTAAAAGTTGCGCCAAGGTTTCGTGCTCGGTCATGGAACGGCGGATCCGGGACAATCCCGGATCGTCGAGATCTGAAAGTAAAGTTTTTAACTTAGGAAGGCGCTGTAAGACGTTTCTCAAAGCCACCAGATCGCGCGGGGTGACGGAGCCTTGGGCAATCCTGCCCGAGAGACGCTCAATGTCATAGAGGCCTTGTAATGCCTCCTGGAGCGTCTGCCGCAGCATGAATTGTTCCACTAGGGTCGCGACGGAGTTTTGTCTTTTTAAAATCTTTTCTCGATCGATTAAAGGCTGCAATAACCAAGCGCGCAGAAGTCTTGCCCCCATGGCCGTTTTGGTGCGGTCGATTGCCCACAGAAGACTGCCGCGGCTCTTTCGGTCACGGAGGGTCTCCGTCAACTCCAAGTTGGCGCGGGTCGCGTGACCTAGGAGCATGTAATCGCGAAGCACATAGGGCGTGATGTCGCGGATCTGTGCGGGTGTTGTCTTTTGCGTGTTTTCTAAATAGGACATAAGCGCGGCGCTTGCCCGAGGCCACAGCAATTCGGAATCCGTGAAGCTGAGTGTTCTTTTCTTGGCTTCTTTTAAGGAGAATGAATCATCTCCCAAGACGGAATAGGTGATCTCTTGGCGTTCGATATAGTCTTTGAAACGGCGGTTTTTTGAAAACGTGTCGTTCACGATGAATTCAATCGGTTTTAAACGCGCGATCTCGTCAAACACTTGGGATTCGGCTTGACTTGAAAGCATCTCGCTGGTCTCAAAGTGACCGGAGGCTAAATCGCAGGCGGCGATACCAAAGCCCTGCCCGATCTGACAGATCGCGGCGATGTACTGGTAGGCGTCCTCGGCGATCGCTTCCGGGTCAGTTTGGGTCCCCGGGGTCAAGACGCGGACGACCGCCCGGTCGACTAAGCCTTTGGCCGTGAGAGGGTCTTCCACTTGATCGCAGATGGCCACTTTATAGCCGCGCGCCAAAAGGCGTTTTAAGTAATTGTCGGCCGCATGATGCGGAACACCGCACATGGGGGCGCGTTCGTCGAGGCCGCAGTCGCGCCCTGTTAGGGCCAATTCAAGTTCACGGGCGGCGGTGAGCGCGTCGTCAAAGAAGAGTTCGTAGAAGTCGCCCAGTCTGAAAAAGATGAGGCAGTCGGGATACTGTTCTTTTTGCTCGATAAGCTGACGCATCATGGGCGTCACTTTCTCTTTGTCGATCTTGTCAAAGGTCAAGTGGCTCACAGGGCCGTCCCTTCCAGTGAAAATGAACCTGCTTTTTCTATTTTGACAGGGATGAATTGTCCCTTCCTATTTTGTCCTGTTGTCATGATGGCTGTTGAAACGTTGACCAGGCGGTCATCGCGGGTGCGCCCCGACAAGATGTCAGGGTCGCGCCGGCTGGGGCCGTCAATCAACACGTCGACAGTATCTCCGATTAATTGTTGGTTCGATTCAAAGCTGATGTCATTTTGGAGCCGGACAAGACGTTCGAACCGCTCCTTGACTTGTGCCTGTTCTCCTTCCTCGTAAATGTCTGCGGCGGGGGTCCCGATGCGCGGGCTGTAAAAGAAGGTGAAGGCCGCGTCAAAGCGTACGGTTTCCATGAGGGCTAAGGTCGCCCGGAAGTCTTCTTCGGTTTCACCCGGGTAGCCGACAATGAGGTCAGTTGTGAGGGTTATGCCGGGGCGGCTTAGTCTCAGTTTTTCAACAAGTTCGAGATAGTGCTCTGCGGTGTAGCGGCGGTTCATCTTTTTTAAGATGACGTCACTTCCCGACTGCAGGGGCAGGTGGATATGCGGTTCAATGACGGGATAGCGCCCGATGGTGTCGATCAGTTCGTCGGAAAGATCCTTAGGATGGGAGGTCATGTAGCGGACGATGCCAAGGTTTTCGATTTCACTCACGTCCCTTAAAAGTTTGGCAAAGGAGGGTGAGGCTTGTTTTAGCTTTCGCAAGTCGTTGCCATAGGAGTTGACGTTTTGCCCCAAAAGCATGATCTCTTGGGCCCCCTCCCCGACTGCCTTTCGCGCTTCCTTCATGATGTCATCGTAGGAGCGGCTCTTTTCACGGCCTCTTGTGTAAGGCACGATGCAGTAAGAGCAAAAGTTGTTGCAGCCGGTCATGATCGTGATGAGCGCTCGGTGTCCTCGTTCGCGTTTAACGGGCATTCCTTCGCCAAAGACGTCTGTCGCTTGATGGGTAAGATCGAGGGTGCGTTTGCCGCGTGACCCTTGAATCACTTCTGTTAAGGCGTAAGGCAGCAATTCCATGGCGCCTGCTCCCAGAAGAAAATCAACATGGGAAAAACTTTCAAAGATCACGTCGCGGTGGATCTTTTGTTCCATCATGCAGCCAAAGACCCCGATGATGGGCTTTCCCTCCCTTTTTATGGGCTTCAGGCGGCCGACATGTCCGAAGAAACGGTCGTCCGCGTTGGCGCGTACGCTGCAGGTGTTAAACAGCGCGATATCGGCTTCTTCGATACTTGTCGCCTGTACGAAGCCTGCTTCTTCTAAGATCCCGGCTGCGATTTCACTGTCGTGGTCGTTTTGCTGGCAACCGAAGGTTTGGATGAAGTAGCTTCCCCGCTTCCCTGTTTCAGCGAAGTTCTCGCGGTTCCAGTCAAATAGGATGGTAAGCGACTGGGCGCATTCATTTTGCAATAATTTTTGTTTTTTCATGTCTACTTTATAAGTTATAGATCATACTAATACTAGTATCATGTATGACTAGCGGTCACTTATTGGCCGTTTTTTACCTTTCAATCTTCCGAATCGCGGTTTGGGGAGTACGGCGAGTTTAACCGCGATTTCCGGCCGTAGGGCAAAAGCACTGAGATTCCCTTTTTTGTCGATGTCCGAGAAGACCGCCATCTCGGAATATTCGAGTTCGTTGATTGGGTTTTCAAACATCACCGCCACAATGAGGCGTCTTCTTGCGGTCGGATTTCTCTTGATCCAGGCCCGTACATGATTAAATCGGGGGATGGTTTGAAATTTTAAGGCTCTTGCCAAGTCGACATCGCTTAAGTAATCGAAGATCGACCCGTAGAAAAGGCCGATACGGCTCACTTCCGCTGGCGGGATAATCCGGGCGCTGATCGCGTCTTCAACGATGAGCTGATCCTGCCGCGTGATGTACAGATCACAGGGCATCCCGATGAAGCTTGCCAACCCTGAGACGACGGTGAGTTCGCCTCCCCATTTCGCTTTTCGTTCGTGTGTTTTCTTTCGGATGTGCCTTCGTTCCTGGATGGAACGGACTCTTTTCCAAATGATTGAACCAAATGAAAACGCCATCACGATGAAGCCCAAAGTGGGTTCCATGGTGCCCTGCCAAACCAGGTAAAGAGTCGCGATAAAGATCAAAAACAAAGAGAAAACCATGGCCCTATGTTAACATATTGCGCACACTTCCTCGGATGCTAAACCGCTTAGATTCTTGGCCGCAACTCGCCGTTATTTTTTAGAATGGATTTTTCAGGTAATGAAAAACGCACAAAGGTTAAGGGGTAAATGAGGCTGTCTTTTCCGATCAATGTGCCGGGACCCAGGACCGCATTGCAACCGATTTCCACGCGTTGCGCCGTGATGGCGCCGATCTTTCGAAGTCCTGTTTCAATAACTTCGCCTTCGTAGCGAATCTTTATATTCTTCTTATCGGATCGAAGGTTGGAGGTGATGGCGCCGGCGCCAAAATGCGTGCCGTAGGATAAGATGCTGTCGCCAATATAGTTGTAATGCGGGACCTCGACGTCGCCGAATAAAAGGGAATTTTTAATTTCACTTGCAGTCCCCACGACACAGTTGGGCCCGATGTAGGCATTGCCGCGGATAAAAGCGCCCGGGCGGATTTCCACATCGGGTCCTACAATGACTGGCCCTTTCAATGTGGCGAGATCGCTGACATTAGCGGATTTTGCGACCCATATGTCAGGCGCTATTTCGGTATAACTTTCGGAGGGTAAAGTGGCGCCGTACGCCTTGATCCACGCGCCTAAATCTGCAAGGCTCTCCCATGGATACGTGCACTGTAAGAGCCACGACGCAAAGGGTTCATCGCCTTTTAGGCTGAAGAATCGTGCTGTTTTAAGCGCTTCTTTTGGCATGCTTTACCCTCGTAGGGCTCTCCCTTATTCTTCAGGTACAACGGGTTCTTCTTCGACCCTGATTTCAAAGCCAAAGTAGCTGTTGATCTGCGCGGCAGGAGAAGCCTGAATATCGATGTTATCCGCCGTAACATTCGTCAACTTCACATTTCTCTGACTCAAGAAGAGATCGGCCAGGCGATACCGTGCGGCCCCGTCATCACCTTTACCGCTGATGATGGTCAAACCATCGAATCTGACGTTTGAGAGGGTGACATTTTCAGCCGATAAAGCAAGCGCGCCGACATCGACACGGATGCCGGTGTTGACGTTCAGCTTGACGGTCAAGTTTTCAAAGGTAATGTCTTGGATCGTCGCGTCTTTGAGCTCGCGGAACAAACCGACAAATTTTTCTTTATCCGGGTCAACTTTCTTGCTGGATGCCGAGATCGTGATGTTTTTTAAACGGTGATTGTTGCCGAGGATGACGCCGTTAAATTGTTCGGCCATATCGACGGTCACACCTGAAAAATCGATGTCTTGGGTGAAAATATACCCTTCCACTTCGTTTTTGTAGCGATCCAATCCGGTGAACGCGTATTTGCGATCGATGTAGAGGTCATCGAGGTGGCCGATGCGCGCGTAGTTGCCTTCGATGTACTTGAGGTAGACTGTGATTTGTCCGGAATTCTGTTCGTAGTCCGCGATAGATTTTTCAAAGATTTCATCTTTTCTCGCCCGAATCATGGCGCGTTCCTCTTCGGTTGCGTCTAATTCGTAGCCGAGTTTATTGATAAAAAGGTCAGAGGTATCGATGATCTCTTCAACCCCTTCTTCATCATCTTCTGTCTTCTCGGGTTCGACGTATTCCACCGCCGTGAAAAGCGAAGGAAATTCTTCGGCTAAGATGTCGTAAACGTCTTGCATGGGTGGGATTAATTCACTGAAAACGTACACGGAAAAGTCATAAGGCGTGGTGAGCGCTTCATCTTCGTAGTAGCCCAAAAAGGTGTAGCCGTCTTTGTGGATCAGCGATTCGGTCGCACCCGTCAATTCCTGCACCGCGGAGTCGGCTGAGAGGTTTTTAGAGAACATCACAGCGCCCGTCGTCGCGTCGACGTAATCAACGTGACCCCGGGGGATCCAGCGCGCGTAGAGTGTCATGTCTTCTTGTACGCGATCCTCGTCAAAATCCCAACGATCTTCTGCCTTAAAGGCATAACCGGTCACTTCGCCATTGGCGTCTACGATGTCTTCTTTAGCCACATACCAGCCGGCCAGCGCGTAGCCGTCGCGCACAGGCTCGATCAGCATATTGGTCGTGCCGGCAGGCGCGAATAAATAAGAGTTCTTCATGTAATAGGTCGTGCGTACGCCGCGTTGGTTGACCGTCCCTCCGAGCGCGTCATAGGTCACGACACAGTCGTAGCCCCACGCGCCTGGGTCGATCGAGGTTTCACGGCCGCTGCAAGCGCCTAACAGCATCACAACGATGAGCGTTATGATGATAAAAAAGATGCGAAACTTCCCTAGCGATAGCTTCATCTCATTTTCTTCCCTTCATCCAATGTCACTATTTCAACCACACGTGTACACAAAACAGTACAAAAAGTGTAAAGAGCACGATGATGATGAGCGCGAACGCGAGGTGTGAGGTGATCACACCCCATATGATGGCGCGGCGTTCATGTTTTGTGAGCTCTTCTTTTTCGCCCTCTTCTTTTTTCACGGGGATTTGTTTCGGTTTACGACTCAAGACAGACGACGGCATGCCCGCGATGGACATGTCCGCGATGACGCGGCCGTCATCTTCAAAGCGCTGTTTTCTCTTTTTGTCGCTCACGTGCTCAGGTCCTTTATCTCACAATTAATCTTGGCTATACAGGTGGCAGGCCACACAGTGCCCCGGCTCGTACTCTTTGAATTTCGGCGCTACCTTGGCGCAAATATCCATGACCTTCGGGCAACGCGTTCTGAACTTGCAGCCTGAGGGCGGGTTGACCGGGCTCGGGATATCGCCTTTCAAGATGATGCGATCCATTTTTACATCGGGATCCGATACAGGCACCGCGGAAAGCAAGGCCTCCGTATAGGGATGCATCGGGTTTTCGAAGATCTTCTTCTTATCCCCCATCTCCATAATGTTACCCAAGTACATGACGGCGATGGTATCCGACAGGTATTCAACCACCGACAGGTCATGCGAAATAAACAGATAGGTGTATCCGTATTCTTCCTGCAAGTCCTTCATCAGGTTGATGATTTGGGCCTGAATGGACACGTCCAAGGCGCTCAAGGGTTCGTCACAGATAATAAACTTCGGCATCAGCGCGACGGCGCGCGCGATGGAGATACGCTGCCTTTGTCCGCCTGAAAATTCATGCGGATATCGGTAAAAATGCTGTGGTTGCAGCCCGCAGTCGCTCATGACCTTCAGGACGTGAGCCTTATAGCGGGATTTCGGTACGATTTTATGCTGACGCACAGCCTCGCCGATGATCTCACCGACCGGCATGCGGGGCGAAAGGCTCGAGTAGGGGTCTTGGAAGATCATCTGGATGTCAGGTCTTAATCTACGAAGTTCACGGCGAGAAAGATTGGCAAGGTTTTGACCTTCAAAGAAAACTTCCCCGCCCGTCACATCATGGAGCCGCAATATGGTACGCCCGACCGTTGTCTTACCGCAGCCCGACTCACCGACCAGGCCCATCGTCGTGCCGCGCTCGATCTCAAAAGAGACGTCATCGACGGCCTTGACGTAGGAACGCCTTTTCCCGAGAGCGACCTTCGAGAGCGGGTAATATTTCTTTAGATTGCGAACGACGAGGATGTTTGAATCGTCTTTCGTTTCATGAGTCATCGCGTTATTCATCGTTAGATTCCTTCTCTCTTTCCCCTTCATCGTCACAGAGTTCGCCCGTTTTACTCCAGTAACATGCCGCGCAGTGGTCAGGCGAATGCCAGAACATCGGCGGATACTCGCCGAGGCATTCGGGCTGCACGCGATCGCAGCGGTTCAAGAAGTAACAATGATCCGGCATGTTGATGGGGTTCGGAACCTGCCCTTTAATACTGTAAAGGCGGTTATCGACCGTTTTGCCGGAAGGTTTGGAACGCATCAGGCCGATCGTATAAGGGTGCTTGGGGTGATGGAATATTTCACGCACAGTGCCCTGTTCGATAATACGCCCCGCGTACATCACGACCACCAAGTCGGCCATTTCGGCAATGACGCCGAGGTCATGGGTGATGAGCATGATGCTGCCGTTAATTTTGTCTTTGATTTCACGCAGCAGTTCCAATATCTGCGCCTGTATGGTGACGTCCAGGGCGGTGGTCGGTTCGTCCGCGATGATGAGCCGCGGGTCACAGGAAAGCGCCATCGCGATCATGACTCTTTGGCGCATACCGCCTGAGAGCTCATGCGGGTATTGGTCGTAGATTTTTTCGGGCATCGCGATGCCGACCAGTTTTAACATTTCAATGCTCCGGGCTTTCGCGGACTTTTCAGTCGCGCCCTCAACGTGCAGTAAAACGACCTCATCCATCTGATCCCCGATACGGAAAACAGGGTTGAGACTGGTCATCGGCTCCTGGAAGATCATGGCGATATCATTGCCGCGAATTTGGAGCATACGGTTGCGCGGCATCTTGGTGATTTCATAGGTTTTGCCATTGGACGCGCGGTAGCGGATGCTGCCTTTCACAATTTGACCTTGCGGTTCCTGGACCAATTGCATTAACGAAAGGCTTGTGACGGACTTGCCGCAGCCGGACTCCCCGACAATGCCCACTATTTTTCCCTGGGGCACGTCAAAGGACACGCCATTCACCGCCTTAACGGTCCCGACATCGGTGAAAAAGAATGTGTGAAGGTCTTCGAACTCGACGACATTGTCAGGATTTTTCATGGTCGTCAGGTATTCTTCTTCCGGGACGTTCTTTCGGGCTTTTGCCTTTTCAAAACGCTTGATTATTTTGTTATTCTCACGGCTGATGCGCATTTCTTCGCGCAGGGTCAAGTAGAGTGGATTGCTCTCATCTTCAACCGTTTTTCTGGTAAAAAATCGCTTAATATTCACCGTACGCACCTTATCTCTTCATTCTGGGATCGAAAGCATCTCTCAGCCCGTCACCGATAAAGCTGAATCCTAACACCGTGACGACGATCAAAATTCCGGCGGGCACCCACATGTTCGGGTAATACGCTAAGATCTCCTGACCTTTGGAAGGATCGGCCAGAGCGATCATGGAGCCCCAGGCTGCGCGCGGGAACGGAACGCCGAGACTTAAATAGGACAGCGTTGACTCGTAGAGGATGATGCCGCCTAATCCTAAGGTCGCGCTGACAATAAGCTGGGGCATCGTATTCGGGATGAGATGTCTGAATATTTTGTGAAAGGCGCTGATCCCCGTTGTTTCAGCGGCCAACATGTATTCTTGCTCACGCAGCATCAAGATCTGGCCGCGTACTATTCGCGCGACACCCGTCCAGCCTAAGAGCGTAATAAAGCCCATCAGGTAATAGATGCGGTGCTCGGCGGGTATTGCCTCAATGGAACTGATCGTAGCGGACAGGATCAATAGGATCGGTAAAGTCGGCAGACAGGCAAAGATATCGACTATACGCATGATGAGTTGGTCAACCCATTTGCCAAAGTAGCCTGCAACGCCGCCCAACACCACGCCTATAAGGGTCTCAAGGAAGATGACAATAAAGGAGATGATGAGTGAGATGCGGCCGCCGTGCATGAGCCTGATAAATATATCAAAACCGGAGGTGTCAGTGCCAAGCCAGTGATCCGCCGAGATGGGGGCCTTAAACAGGATCGTCGTTTTCGAACGATCGTAGTAATGATAGTCCTTGCCATCGGCTGCTTTGAACTTGGCGACGGTCACCATGTCCGTTTCGCGTTCTACTTTAAAGACTTGTGTTTCTCCGTAACCCCAAGTCGCTTTGACGACCATGGGCCCCACAAAGGAGAAGAGGAACACGAAAATAATCATCGCTAAGCCGACGATTGACAATTTGCTTTTGAAGAAGCGTTTGGCAACCATCCGACCAGGTGAGATGACTCGAAAATGTTGCTCGAGATCTGCGTCTGAAAATTCGGTGAGATCAATTGATTCTTGTTTATGTTCGTCCATTGGAATAACGCCTCTCCCCTCTATTTCAATTTGACGCGCGGGTCAACAACCATGTACATCATGTCTGAGATCAACATTCCGGTCACGGTGAGGATTGATAAAAACATGTTGTAGCCCATGATAAACGGAATATCGCCTTGCTGCGTCGCCCGCAAGGCCATCGTGCCGATGCCGGGTATCGAGAAAACTGATTCAGTAATCATCGCCCCTCCGAACAAACCGGGCAGCATGCCTGAAAGCGAAGTTACAAGCGGTATCATGGTGTTCCTGAAGGCATGTTTGTACGTGACCGTACGCTCGGATAATCCCTTCGCTCGCGCGGTGCGGATGTAATCTGAGTTCATGACTTCGAGCATATTAGTTCTGGTAAATTTCATCGTCCCGCCGATCCCCAACAGCGTGAGGACCATAATAGGCAAGACAAGATGCCAGGCCTTATCGAGGAAGATCGCAAGATGAGCATCCTGGGCGAACACTTTGGTGGCCGTAGTCAGCCCTTGTAATGGGAATATCCTCAGCCGTATTGCCAACAGGTTCATTAACAGCGCCGATAAGAAGAAGGATGGCAAGGCGGTGCCCGCCATCGCAAACACAGAGACCGTGTAATCGTAAGCGCTGTATTGGTTCACAGCGGCCTTGATTCCCATTGGTATCGCGATAATTATTTCTATCACGAAGGAGAATAGCGCAATGAAAAAGGAGATCCAAATGTAATCTTTCAAAACACTTGAAACGGGTCTTCCGTATAAGAATGAGAACCCCAGATCACCCCGGAGGGCACTGGTCAGCCATTTACCATAGCTTTTAGCGACGCCCCCGACACTTTTGTCCGCCAAACCATACAGTTCTTTCAAACGCATGACATCTTCCAATGTCATAGAACCGTTTTGAACGGCGGCGGCTGTTTGGTTATCGATATAGTCGGCGGGCATCATCATAGTCAACATATAGATGAGTGCCGACGCGCCTATGAGGATGACCAGGGCGAGCCCTATTCGCTTCAACAAATACGTCCACATCGTAAAGCCTCAATATTCAATATAAAAGTTGATTAACACATAATAGAGTGCAAGGCCAAGCCTTACGGCCTCGGCCTTGCACTTTTTCTATGTCAAGTACGTGACATTCGTTCGAAAAATACTTAGTTCAGTTCAACATTCCAGATGAAGCTCAAAGGCGACTGGAAGGGGGTGACATCCTCACCGCTGAACAGGGTGTCCGCGTTGATGACATCGGCGTTGAATACAAACATATTCTTTCTCTGGTAGGTCGGGATTTCAACCGCAAGGCCCGTGGAGAGTTCAAGAGCGCGTTTGTAAATCGCCTTTCTCTCTTCGGTGTCAAGTGTTGAGCGGCCCGCGATGATGAGTTCGTTGAGCTCGGTCAGCATGGCTTTTTCTTCGTCCGAACCATTCTGGAACAGCCAGAACAGGCCCGTGTTCGAGTTGCCCTGGTTGACGGCCGGATCGGAGTACCAAATCTGGAACATGTCGGGGTCAACCCCGCCGCCGCCCCAGGCAGCTGCCCAGACCTGAATGCCTGAATCGTAAGAGGTGCTGAGTTTGTTGAGCAAGTTCTCGTCGATATCAAGATCCACTTTAACGCCAATGCTTTCGAGGATTTCCTGTGTCTCGATGAAGATGGAGCCGGCCGGGTGATCGGAGGCGCCCATCGGCAGTGTGAACTTGATGGTCACCTGCTGGCCTTCTTTTTCGTGGCCCTCAGGATAGCTCATGATGTTCTTGTCTTCGTCATAGAGGTAGCCGGCCTCAAGGAACAGTGCCTTGGAGGTTTCGCCCGTCTCGTCGAAGGGGAACATGTTCTCGGGGTTATCAGGATACGCCCAGAGGACTTTTGTCATGGTGCGGTAGTTGGCGCTTGCCAGCTCCTGATAGTATTGGTCAACAGCCAGCTGTACGTTAAACGCGTGCGCCAGCGCTTTTCTGACTTCGAACTCGGGGATGGCCTGTGATTGGATGCCGATGTAGCCGTAGCCATCGTTGTCAACCAGGGTGTACTCGAGTTTCGCGTAGTCGCCGGAACCTTCTGTGATGTCGTTGATGATCGGCATGCTGGCGGAAGGATCGGTGTAGTGAACCGTGTCGGTCAGGATGGAGTCAAGCTCTGAGCCGCCCGCGATTTCCTGATAACGGAAGGTCTTGATTCTCGGGGAACCGAGCAAGAAATCGTCGTTGGCGGTGTAGGTCACCACGTTATCTTTGTATTCTTCAAAGATGTAGGGGCCCGCGCCGACCGGTTTCACGTTCTTCGTCTTGAGGAAGTCCATGAATTCTTTGGAATCGAGGTCTACGCCCATCTCGTTCAAAGATCCGCTGTAGCCTTCGGTGTAGTAGTGAGCGGGGGCAACCGCAATGCCCATCTTGAAGATGGCGGTCGGGTCAACACCGTCCAGTACGATCTCGATGTAGTCTCTCTCGACGCCGTCTGCCGAGGTCTCTTTACCTGTGGTAATGCCGCTGATGCTCTGGACGCCGCCTTCAATTTGGCCTTCTTCTTGGATATAAAGATCGGAGAGGTAGTCCTGCACGGTGAGATCACCGGCTTGCTCGTAGTTGATGCCGTCATCTGAGAGGTCATAGCCGTATTCGCCCAGGATCGCCGCCCAATAAACGTTTGCATCGATGGTGTCTTCTTCGACGTCATAGGTGTTACCCAAAACATCTTCGAAAAGACCGTCATCGTTGAAGTCGCCAAAGCCCCAAAGTGACATGCCGTAGGCAGCCTTCAGGGTATCGCTCGCGGCGATGTCGTCGATAGTGTAGACATCTGAGAAGTACGCTTCAACATAGGCCTGTGTGCCGTAGTTCTGGTAGACATAGTCAATGATTTCTTGCGCAAAGGCTGCACCGGCTTCATCGAGGTAGCTCCAGAATTTTTCCTGGACGTCCATGGAAACGCCGGCGGCCGGGTTAATCACCATCTCGCCATCGTCACCATCTGTGACGCCAGCGGCCAAAATAGCATCGACCATTTCGAGGACATCCGCACTCGTCTGGAGACGATACTCGGCCATGCCCTGGATGGGCATCGTGTAATAGGTGGATGAACCGTCATACTGAGGATCGGCTAAAACGTAGATCGAGAAGAGCACGTCTTTAACGGTGATAGGCTCGCCGTCACTGAACTTGATCCCGTTTTTAAGGACAAATTTGTAGGTTGAACTGGACGAGTCAGAGGCCACTTCCTGGCTAAAGTCATAAGCCAAGCAAGGCGCATCAATACCCGCCTCAGGCGCACCCTCTTTGTTATAGAACAACAGTCCGAGCTGTGTCATGCCCTGAACATCATTGTCATATGCCGAGGTGTAGAAGAAGGGGCTGAACTTGCCGTCCACTGTCATCACGCTGACGACGAGCGGATTGGTTTCGTTATTACCCGTTCTCGGTGTCTCTCTGGCGTCATAACGATTAGCCGGGACATCCGGAAGAACTTCAACCGGTTTTTCGGACTCTGTCGGCGTTGCCGTAGGTTCGCCGCTGCCTGTCGGATCAGGTGTTGCCGGCGGCCCGCAGGCAACCAAACCTACCATCAACACGACAGCTAATAGAATCGCTAGGTATTTTTTCATTTCTTTCCTCCATTGCGAATTTGTGCGTCGTTTTTACTGCACAGTTTCTCTAATTGTATCAAAGGGGAAAATTCACCGCAAGTGAACATGAAGTCGCCATCACGCCAACACGTCCCCCTTCTGTCCTATTATACACATTTAGCGCGGAAGCGATAATATGTCAAGCAAAATGCTGGATGGCAAGCGACACCACACAAATGAAGGTATCTTTCACTCGAAGCGCCGTTTCCACGACTTCTTCATGGCTTAAAGGTTGATCCAAGACGCCTGCCGCCATATTCGTAATGCAGGAGATTCCGATCACCCGCATGCCGCTATGGCGTGCCGCGATCGCCTCGGGGACGGTGGACATGCCGACCGCGTCGGCGCCAAAGCCGCGCAACATGTGAATCTCAGCCGGTGTCTCGTAACTTGGTCCCGAGTACATGGTATAAACGCCTTCCTCTAGATGGATACCTGCTTTTTGGGTGACCGATTTCAGTGTTTCTCGTAACTGTTTCGTGTATAAGTCGGTCATATCCGGAAAACGGGGGCCAAATGCTTCAAGATTGGGTCCGATCAAAGGATTTTGCCCGGAATAGTTAATATGGTCACGAATCAGCATCAGGGCGCCGGATGAAAACTCCAGATTAATGCCACCGGCCGCGTTTGTTAAAAGCACAGTCTTCACACCGAGTTTGGCCAAGACACGCACCGGGATCGTGATCTCTCTTTGTGAGAGCCCTTCGTAGTAATGCACGCGCCCGCTTAAGGCCGCGACTGTCTTCCCCTTATGCTTCCCGATGACAAAGGCACCGGCGTGCCCCTCCACGGTGGGTACCGGAAAACCGGGGATGTCTGAAAACGAGATGACGATCGCTTCTTCCAACGTGTGCGCGAAATCGCCCAGACCGCTACCTAAGATTAAAGCCATCTGTGGCAAGGCATCTGTTTGTTCACGGATATACCGAACCGCCGAATCAATGCGTGTCGTTAAATCACTCATAATGTCCTCCATTAAAACCTTTTCTAGTAGTGTATTGAATCTTCGGTGAAATGACAAAGAGCCCGCACAGGCGAGCTCTTTATTTATGCCCTTTTTGGACATAATCTGGTCGAGGTGACAGGACTTGAACCTGCGGCTTCTTGCTCCCAAAGCAAGCGCGCTACCA
>DIRK01000017.1:23693-23842 GCA_002427535.1 Mageeibacillus sp. UBA5438
GCGCGCTACCAACTGCGCCACACCTCGCGGCTACCATCATAAGGGGCGGGACAATAATCGTCAACCACCAACACTTGACAATTGTGATTGATGTTCCATATAATCACGTGGCGCCGTTCAGGGCAAGAAGGGCCATTAGCTCAGTTGGT
>DIRK01000009.1:0-615 GCA_002427535.1 Mageeibacillus sp. UBA5438
TCGGCCGCAGGCATGCTGAAGCTGATCGATCTGGCCTTCCCCAAACGCTACATTGAGCAGTTTACAGGTCCGAAGTTCGGCGTCGAAGGGATTCGCGAGGTGCTGGGGGTGAAAGACCGACCGCTTCTGAACGCCATGATCAAGCCGAACATCGGCTGGACGCCCGAAGAAGGCGCCGAAATTTTCTACAACGCGGCCAAGGGCGGGGTCGACATCATCAAAGATGACGAACTGCTTCAGGCGGACGGGGATTTTTGCCCCTTGGAAAAACGCGTGAAGCTTTTTATGGAAAAAGAAAGACAGGTTTTCGAAGAGACAGGCGAACGCACGCTCTATTCAGTGAACATCACGGACCGCAACGACAAGATCAAGGAAAACGCTTACCGGGCGATTGAGTACGGCGCAAACTCCCTGATGCTGAATACCTACACCGCCGGTTACGGCGCGTTGCAGATGCTGTCAGAAGATCCGAACATCAATGTGCCGATCTTGGCGCACGTGGACTTTGTCGGCGCTTACGCAAGCTCCACCTACACCGGCATCTCGGCCCCCTTGGCCATCGGAAAACTGACAAGATTAGCCGGCGGGGACTTCCAGATCAACGGCCATCCCTGG
>DIRK01000009.1:840-1191 GCA_002427535.1 Mageeibacillus sp. UBA5438
CAGCCTTGGTGGAATATCAAGCCCATGATGTATGCCTGCTCCGGCGGCACGACCCAGCTTGTGGTGAAGAAGATGGTGGACAGCCTAGGCACGGATATCATTCTTGCGGCCGGCGGCGGTGTTCACGGACATCCGGACGGCAGTGAGGCGGGAGCCCGCTCCATGCGCCAGGCGATTGACGCCGCGATTAACGGCATCGATCTTATGGAATACGCCAAAACCCATCAGGAGCTCGCCCGCATGGCGGCGATGCTGAGCCCTGAGATCGCCAAGAACTTTGACCTGATGCAGTAATCATCAAACAAGGAATAAGTATCAAAGGATGTGGACAGGCGTGGCGCAGAGCGCCAC
>DIRK01000009.1:1361-6474 GCA_002427535.1 Mageeibacillus sp. UBA5438
AGAGCGCCACGCCTGTTATATCAAAACAATTTTTAAGGAATCACTATGTACGACACAATACTGTTTTTAGACTTTGACGGCACCATTACCTCCGAAGAGACATTGGAGGGCAGTATGCGCCGCACAATCGATCCCGATCTTTACAAAGAGAAGCAAAAGGAAATGTTTGAGGGGAAGATCACCCTTGCCGAAGCGCTCCACATGGGATTTGAAACAATCCCCTCGGAGAAACTCCCCATCATTTTGGACTATGTGCGCTCAGTGCCGATCCGCCCCGGTTTTTCGGAGCTGCTCGATGAGATGGAGCGCCAAGGAATCCCCGTGGTGGTCATTTCAGGCGGCTTAAAGCCGACCATCGATGAGAAGCTTGCCCCCTACCGCGACCGCCTTTTGGGCGTGCACAGCGTGGAACTTGACGTCCAAGGCCCCACCATGCGCCTTATCTCCGACTATGAGGAGAAGGGAGACCTTTTACAAAAGACGCTTGTCATGGAACAATATGAGTACAAGAAAGCGTATTGTGCGGGAGACAGCTTCACGGATATTCAGATGGCCCTTATCTCCGACAAGGTTTTCGCCCGCGATAGGCTTGCAAAGTACTTAGAAGATCGATCGCTCCCCTTTATTCCCTGGGAGGATTTCTTCGACATACGAGACTATCTGAAGAGGTAAGCATCGTGCCCCATAACATTGACTTTGAAACAGGTGTGCTCACCGCGTTTGCGGAATGTGTGCAGCGCGAAGCGAAGCCTTTGGCTTTCAGTTCCCCCTTGGCGCCTGACTTTGCAAAACACTTTTTGGAAAAAGCCAAAAACACAGTCGAGGCCTTCGACGTCTCCCTTTATGTGGAGGAGTCAATCGTCGACACGGACTTTTCGAAAAGAGAGGACCTGCAAGGCCTTACGGTGTTCATCCTGTACAAGTATGACGATGACTTAAAGGCCTATCTTGATTTCAAAGCTCAGGTGGAACAAGTGGGAACAGGAAAATCGCTATGACAGCCGTTTGAGGAAACTTGCGACCGCCGATCTCTGCCGCCTGTTGGGATACTCCGAAAAGCATATCGAAGCGATGTTGGAAGAATAAAGGAGCCACTATGAAAAAGATTTTATTTTACGGTATGACCGGTGAGAAGATGTGTTTTCAACACATTTTATTGAACGCGCTCGATTGTCACGCGGAGGGGATGGAGGTCAAGATCATTTTCGAGGGTGCCTCGGTGAAGCTTGTTTCCATTTTTGAAGAGGAAAACAACCCGCTCTACCAACAGGCCAAGGAAAATGACCTCATCCAAGGCGTCTGCCTGGCCTGTTCAAAAGTGATGGGCGTGTATGAAAAGAACCTTGCTTCAGGCCTTGCGATGCTCTCGGATATGTCGGGGCACGCCGGCATTAAAGCCTATGCCCTGGATGGTTTTGAGACGATCAGTCTTTAGTACCCTCCAACAGGATATCTTTATCCAGCCAATAGCCGTTGGCTTTCGCAATGGTCTGAAAGTGCGCGGCGATGACCAGAGAGCCGAACATGAGGCTCTCACCTTTTTCGGTGTACACCGACCATGCGGCCTTGCGCGTATCGAGCGACGGTTGCATGTAGGTGACGCCTCTTTGGGCCATCACGATCGCAAGTTCATACCCCTCTTGGGGGGTACCGGTCTTTAATGATGTTAACCAATTAGCCATTTTTACCTCCCTCGCGGCCCGATCTTCGGTGCCTTTGCCTTAAGGCCATTATATAAGCGAGGGGGGTAAAAATGTCAAATCAAATTGCTATTAGCGCCAGTAATTATTCGCGGCGGCAACCGTTTGGAAGTGCGTGGCGACGACCTGTGAGGCCGCGGTCAGACTGTCGGCGTTCTCCGAATAGACGGGGCGCAGTTTTTCCCTTATTTCAGCGGAAGGCTGCGTATAGGCGACGCCTTTTCGTGCCAATGTAATGGCGAGTTCAAAACCCTCTTGCGGGGTATCGGTGATTAATGATTTGAGCCAGGTATCCATGATGTTTCTCTCTTTCGCAATACGCCTTTCAGGCGTCATTTTCTATCCTGACCTCATTATCCTCATTCCCACCCGCTCGATGGTTCTCCTCGTTACATAACCACGATCAGTCGCGCTCTTTCTCCCATTCAAGGATCTTTCCCGTCACAGAATCGATCTTATACTCGTATTCCCAACCGCCGACCTTTTGGGTAGTTTGAAGGGTACATCGGGACAGCATTATTTGACTTGATGTTGTTTTTACGGTATTCTTCGAACTTAAGCCGTCCGGTTTGACTGGCTCCGAACCGGCGGATAGACAACAGGATATTGAACATTAAGTGATTTGATGGATGTTTCCTTCCGGTCGAGCTACAAGAAAAGGCCGGATTGAATGTGAGTAGCAACCGCTTTTAGGCGGTCTTTGCATAATTGATTTTGTGTTATTGAGGACTTCGGTCTGACTTACGTGAATGGCGTTTCCATCCGGTAAGTTGGGCGCGAAGTTTTTTTTTGTTTGGGAGGGTAATTTTGATACGTTTTGAACAAGTGGTAAAAAGTTACGGGGATCGCGTGATCCTCGATCATATTGATTTTGAAATCAAGGAGGGCGAGTTTGTGGTCCTGATCGGGCCCTCGGGCTGTGGGAAGACCACGACCTTAAAGTCTATCAACCGACTCATTGAGCCCGAAGAGGGGCGCATCTTTGTGGGGGGCCGCGACATCATGGAGACCAATCCCGTGCTGCTTAGGCGCAAGATCGGCTATGTCATCCAGGAGATCGGGCTTTTCCCGAACATGACCGTGGCCGAGAACATCGCGGTGGTCCCCAAGCGCCTGAAATATGACAAACAGCGGATCGATAAGATCACCCGCGAATTGCTCGAGATGGTGGATATGTCGTACGAGGAGTACGCCCATAAATATCCCTCTCAGCTTTCGGGCGGACAGCAGCAGCGCATTGGGGTGCTGCGGGCCTTGGCGGCCTCACCGCCGATCGTTTTAATGGATGAGCCCTTCGGAGCCCTAGATCCCATGACGCGCAATGCCCTGCAAGATGAAATCGTAAGACTCCATAAGAAGCTCAAAAAGACCTTTGTCTTTGTCACACATGACATGGAGGAGGCTTTGAAGCTTGCGGACACCATTGTTTTTATGGATGAAGGCAAGATCGTGCAGATGGACTCCCCGGACGAGATGCTTGAAAACCCAAAAAGCGAGCTGATTAAGCGGTTCATGGGCAAGCATCTGTCCGATAACGGGGTCGTTTCATTGACGACGCAGGACATCATGAAGGCGCCTCCCGCGAGCGTCTACAAGCGTGAAGGCGTGAAAAAGAGTACCGAGATCATGGCGCGCAGACAGTTGGACGCGCTCATCATCAAAAATGAAGATGAGACCTACGCGGGGACCGTGTCGGTCAGAAATATCAGGCGTTACGGCAAGGAGGCGAAAAATATCGGGGAGATTCCCATGTCACCCCATATTACGTCCTACGTCTCAGATGACGCCTCGGAGAGCCTCGATAAACTCCTTGATTCCGATGAGGATTTCATTGTCGTCTTGAACGACAAGGAGGAGGTCGCGGGCATCGTCACCAAGACCAGTATGGCCCGTGCCATGGCGGACGCGCTTTGGGGGGATGAATCATGAGTTTTTTTGACATGTACGGACAAAAAATCATGATCGCCTTCGGCGTCCATTTTCTCTATGTGCTCGTGTCGGTGGGAATCGGCTTTGGGGTGGCATTGCTGTTGGGTATTTTGTTGTCGCGTGTTCCGAAAATCGCGCGATTTGCACTCCCTATTATTGCAATCTTTCAGACCATTCCCGGGATTGTCTTTATCGGGGTCCTATTCCTCTATTTCGGCATGAAGCCTGTGACGGTCATCACGGCGCTTGCCATCTACGCGATGTTCCCCATCCTGAAGAACACCTATGTGGGTTTGTTGGACGTCGATCCCAGCCTGATTGAGGCGGCAAGGGGCTGCGGGATGTCAAGGACCGAGCGCTTGTTTGAAGTGGAACTTCCCCTAGCGATGCCGTCCATTATCGGGGGGCTTCGCATGTCCACCGTGTACACGGTGAGCTGGGCGGTGTTGGCCTCCATGATCGGCTTAGGCGGTTTGGGTGAGTTTATTTACATCGGCATTGCCACGAATCGAAATGCCTTGATTGTCGCGGGGGCGGTGCCGGCCGCGATCATGGCGATCGGTTTGAGTTATCTCATTGACGCCTTCCAAAAGAGAACTAAAAGAAAGGTGGGTGCCTGATGAATACGAAGATTTTATTGGAGCATCTCTACCTCGTATTACTGTCGGTGGTGTTGTCGATCGCGGTCGGACTTCCCTTAGGGATCACGGCTTACCTCTACAAGCCGTTTAGAAGGCCGCTCTTGCGCGTCACGGAGCTTTTACAGACCATCCCCGCCTTAGCGCTCCTGGGCATGGTCATGCTTGTTGTAGGCGCGGGTAAGACGACCGTGATCATCGGCTTGTTGCTCTATTCTTTGCTCCCGATCGTGCACAACAGCTATATCGGGTTGGCGCAGATTGACCCGGCTATTAAGCGTGCGGCGCGGGGGATGGGGATGTCCAAGTTTGACCGCCTTTTTGCCGTGGAACTGCCCCTTGCCTTCCCCCTTATCTTCACGGGGATCCGTATCGCGACGGTCACCTCGGTGGGGATCGCTGTCTTTGCGACTTCGGTCGGTGGCGGAGGCTTGGGCGCTTTGATCAATCAGGGGATCCGCACACAGAACATGCAAAAAATACTGTCAGGCACGCTCTCGTTAATGGCGATGGCCGTGATCTTTGACGCCGTGATGGCGTGGATCGAGAAGCGCCTGAACAAGCGCAAAAGCGCCTAAAAAAGGAGAATCACATGAAAAAATACGGAACGATTTTACTCACGTTTTTACTCGCACTGGCACTTATCAGTGGCTGTGCGGGAGAGAAGGGTGATATGGACAAAACCCTCGTCATCTACGACGGTGAGTTTTCAGAGATGCAGATCATACACCAGATGGTGAAAATGCTGGTCGAAGAACATACCGACCTCTCGGTGGAGATCCGTGACCAAATGTCACCGGTGAACAGCTACCGAAGCCTTGTGAAGGGTGAGAGCGATCTCATGAA
>DIRK01000049.1:0-20247 GCA_002427535.1 Mageeibacillus sp. UBA5438
TTTTGGAGGCGCGCATCGTCGGATTCCAACATGTCAAAGACGGTTAAGTTTTGATTAAACGGATACAACCAGGAAATGAGCGGCCGGTTGCTGATGCCCGCGCCGATGACGGCAATCTTCTTATCCTTGATCCGATCCATAAACGATTGAAGCTTTGTATTCATAAAAGGAATCCTTTTTTACATTATAAGAGAGGCAAGCTGGTACACAAGAAGCGAGATCACCCAGGCAAAAGTCGTCTGGTACAAAACGATCAGGGCAAAGCCGCCCTTTAATTTCAGTTCGCGGTGCATGACCGTCACCGCCGCCGCACAGGGCGTGTAAAGCAAGATGAACACCAAAAACGCAAGGCCTGAGGCAGGCGTAAAGATCTGTGTGAGTGCCGCCGAGAGAGAAGGATAGGAGGAGGCCGTGGCCACCGACAGCGCGCTGATGACAACCTCCTTGGCCGTAAAACCCGCAATCAGGGCACTCGTCACCGCCCAATGATTAAAGCCGAGCGGGGAAAAGATGGGGCTGATCGTGCGGGCTAAGGTCGCGAGCATACTCTCATCCGGACTTGCGACCGGGAAAAATTGAAAATTAAAGCTCTGCAAAAACCAGATGATCATGGTGACCAACAAAATGATCGTAAAGGCGCGGTGGAAAAACTCTTTTGCGTGACGCCAGACTAATTTCCCCAGCGATAAAAGAGACGGAAAGCGGTAAAGCGGCAACTCCAAAATAAAAGGGGAGGGCTCGCCCTTAAAAACCGTCCGCTTCAAAAGAAGCGCCGTCACGACACAGAGCACCATGCCCAGCACGTAAAGGCCTAAGACCACAAGCGTCACATGCTTCGGAAATAACGTGCGCGCCACAAGACCGTACACGGGCACCTTGGCCGAACAGCTCATAAAGGGAATGAGAAGCGTCGTGAGATAGCGGTCGCGCTTCGAGGGTAAGGTCCGGGTCGCCATGACGGCAGGCACCGAACAGCCAAAGCCTAAAAGCAAGGGCACAATACTTGAACCCGAAAGCCCGATATGGCGCAAAAGACGATCCATAATAAAAGCGACACGCGCCATGTAGCCGCTGTCCTCCAAAATAGAAAGCAGGAAGAAAAGTACCAGGATCATGGGGAGGAACTCGACGACCGCGCCGACACCCGAAAAAAGCCCGTCGACAATCGCCGACTGAATGATCGGATTCATCCCGAGCGACACCATACCGCGGCCCACCGCGTCCCCGGCCAAGCCGATCAGGTCGGCAAAACCTTCACTTAAAGAATTACCCAGGGGGCCAAAGGCAATCCAGAAAATGACGCCCATTATGAGGAAGAAAATGGGGATGCCAAAATACTTATGAAGCAGGACGCGATCTAGCGCCCGACTGAAAGTCGGCACCTCCTCATAGTTCGGATATTCGCAGACAAGCACCTTTTTTTCGACCATGGAGATGAACTCATAGCGCATGTCGGCTAATGCCGCCCAACGGTCCGTCCCGCTTTCACGTTCCATCTCAAGCACAATATGGTCGACGGTTTCCAACTCATTTTTATTGAGCTTCAGTTTCGGAATGAAAAGTTCATCGCCCTCCACCAGTTTCGTGGCCGCAAAGCGGGGCGTGACCCTGATTTCCTGCGCATGGTCCTCAACAAGCGACGCGATCGAGTGGATCGCGCGGTGCACCGTGCCGCTGCAAAGGTCAGGATTTTTAGGTTTTCGTTTGTGATTCGCGGTTTCAAGGGAGACGCGCACATACTCCGACACACCCTCATTTTGACTGGCCGAAATCGGGACAACCGGGATCCCCAACACCTCTTCGAGTTTATCCACATCGATCTTACGGCCCAAGGCGGGCATCTCGTCGATCATGTTCAAGGCAAGGGTCATGGGGATGTCAAGCTCAATCAGCTGCAAGGTCAGATAAAGACCGCGCTCAAGGCTGGTCGCGTCGACAATATTTAGAATTAAGTCAGGTTTTTCTTCTAAAAGAAAATTCCGGCTGATAATTTCCTCCGGAGAATAAGGCGAAAGTGAATAAATCCCGGGCAGATCCACAATCGTGCATTCACTGTGCTGGCGAAGTTTTCCCTCGATGCGCTCCACGGTCACGCCGGGGTAGTTAGAAACCTGCTGTTCACTGCCCGTCAGTCGATTAAATAGCGTTGTCTTACCCGAATTCTGATTGCCCATGAGGGCAAAGGTCAACGTCTCCTGCCCCATCGCCACATCCTTTTCCTACGTGTTTTGTTGTAAACGCATTCAGGGTCATCGGGTGCGCAACCCGGTGTGCGGTACGAACAGGTACGCGCGCAACTGCCCTCACAAAAATCGAGCGGTTCAATCTCAATATCGGAGGCGGCCTCACGGCGCAGCGACAGTTTATAACCACGCAGGCAAAGCTGCATCGGGTCACCTAAAGGGGCCATGCGTACAAGCTTGACCACTGTCCCGGGGGTCAGACCCATGTCGAGCAAACGGCGCCGCAATTCTCCGCCTCCGTGGACACGGACGATGCGCGCGCATTGATCGATGGCTAATTCATGTAGGAACATCGCGACAGTAGGCTTTCTATAATAAGTTACGGACCACGAAAGAAATTATAAGACAGCCGGGTGCAATAGGCAAGAATGGCCCATCCTATCGTTCAGACTTCTGTCACAATCAGGCCATCCGGCTATGCTAAAATCGACCTATGAAATCGAAGATAAGCGTCTTTGGCGCAAGAGAACATAATCTTAAAAATATCGACGTTGACATCCCCCGCAATCAACTGATCGTCCTCACCGGCATCTCAGGATCGGGAAAATCGTCGCTTGCTTTTGACACGATCTACGCGGAGGGGCAAAGGCGATACGTCGAGTCCCTGTCGTCCTACGCCCGGCAGTTCTTGGGGCAGGCCAAAAAGCCGGACGTTGACCGCATCGACGGGCTGTCGCCCGCGATCGCGATTGACCAAAAAACCACCAGCCGAAATCCACGCTCCACCGTGGGCACCGTCACGGAGATCTACGACTACCTGCGCCTGTTGTTCGCAAGAGTCGGCATTCCTCATTGTCCCGTCTGCGGGCGCGTCATCGAACGCCAGACCGTCGACCAGATGACCGACGCGATCATGTCACGACCGGATGGGACGCGACTCATCCTCATGGCACCGGTGGTACGTGAGCGCAAGGGCGAGCACCTTCGGATGTTTGAAAAACTGCAGGCTCAAGGGTACGTCCGTGTCCGCGTGGACGGAAAAATGTACGAACTCGGCGAAGCATTCCAGCTGGAACCTAATAAAAAACACTCCATTGAAGTCGTGGTCGACCGCTTGGTGAGACGCGAAGGCATTGAAAATCGCTTGGCTGATTCACTCGAGACCGCGTTGAAACTGGCCGATGACCTTGTCATCGTGCAATTTGAAGAACCCGAAGACAACGGGGAAAGGCGCGTATCCGAGCAAATATTTTCACAAAAATTGGCCTGCGTCCAATGTGAAATCAGCTTAGGCGAACTGTCACCCCGCATGTTCAGTTTTAATAATCCCTACGGCGCCTGTCCCGAATGCACAGGGTTGGGCGAAAGGACGCATTTTTCACCCGATTATGTCGTGGAAGACGAGAACCTCTCGATTAAACAGGGCGCCATCAATGTCACGGGTTTCCACCTGACCGATGAGACGAGCTGGTCCTACTGCCATGTCGAAGCCGTGGCGGAAAAATACGGCTTCTCCCTTGATACGCCCTGGAAAGAGCTTTCAGAGGAGGCGCGCGACCTTGTGCTTTATGGCACGCGCGGCGAAAAGATCATGGTGGACACCAGCCGCACGCGCTACAACAAGGGCAAACCCTACCGCACGACATGGGACGGCATTATTCCCACGCTTGAACGGCGCTACCACGAAACCTCATCCGCGGACATGAAAGAGTATTACCACCGCTACATGGTGGTGACGCCCTGCCCTGTTTGTCAGGGCGCGCGGCTTCGACCGGAAGTGCTGGCTGTCACCATCGGGGACTTGAATATAGACCAAGTGACCCACTTTTCCATCGTGAAGGCGCACGCGTTCTTTGAGTCATTGAACTTTTCGGACGGATCTGAAAAGATCGCACGGCCCATCCTGCGGGAAGTGTTGGCCAGGCTGTCATTTTTACGAGATGTCGGTCTAGACTACCTGACACTTGCCCGTTCTTCAGGGACCTTATCGGGCGGAGAATCACAGCGAATCCGCCTTGCCACCCAGATCGGCTCGGGCCTTACAGGGGTTTTATACGTGCTCGATGAACCGAGTATCGGGCTCCATCAGCGGGACAACATCCGGCTGCTTGAAACCTTGAAGAATCTGCGTGACCTGGGTAACACCATCCTTGTCGTGGAACACGACGAGGAGACCATATGGGAAGCCGATCATGTCATCGACATCGGGCCGGGCGCCGGCGTGCACGGCGGTGAAATCGTCGCCCAAGGACGGCCGGACGACATCGCCCAGGATGAAGCGTCAATCACGGGCCAATATTTATCGGGAAGAAAACGGATTCCCTTACCCGAACACCGCCGGCCAAGAGAACAGGGTCATCTTCTCATCAAGGGGGCGCGCGAAAACAACCTGAAAAACATTGACGTCGAACTCCCCTTAGGGGTATTGACCTGCGTCACCGGCGTCTCAGGTTCAGGCAAAAGTTCGCTTGTGAACAACATCCTTTTAGAAAAATTGGAATCCGAACTCTACCGTTCAAGGCGACATCTGGGACAGTTTGACAGCATCGAGGGCATAGAACAGCTTGACAAGGTCATCGCGATCGATCAGTCGCCCATCGGGCGGACGCCGCGATCGAACCCGGCCACCTACACTTCAACCTTTGACCAAATTCGCTCGCTTTTCGCGGAAACACCCGCGGCCAAACAGCGCGGTTATAAACCGGGGCGATTCAGCTTCAATGTCAAAGGCGGACGCTGCGAAGCCTGTTCGGGGAACGGGGTCAACCGCATCGAAATGCATTTTTTGCCCGATGTGTTTGTCACCTGCGATGTCTGCCACGGCAAGCGCTACAACCGCGAGACCCTCGAGGTAACTTATAAGGGGAAGAACATCAGCGATGTGCTCGACATGACGGTCAGTGAGGCCTTGCGCTTTTTTGAGAACATTCCGCAGATTACAAGGAAACTTCAGACTTTGGAGGATGTCGGATTGGGCTATATCAAATTGGGACAGTCCTCGACTGAGCTATCGGGCGGGGAGGCACAGCGGGTGAAGCTTGCCTTCGAACTGTCCAAACGGAGTACCGGCAAAACCCTAATCATCTTGGATGAGCCCACCACCGGCCTCCACGCGGCCGATGTGCACCGTTTAACGGGCATTTTGCAGCGCCTGGTCACCCAAGGAAACACGGTGGTCGTCATCGAACACAACCTCGACGTCATTAAAACGGCCGACTACATCATTGACTTAGGCCCTGAGGGGGGAGACGGAGGCGGCCAAGTAATCGCCTGCGGGACGCCGGAAGAGGTGGCCCAGTGCCCTGATTCTTTTACCGGACTCTATCTTGAATCAATATTAAATCGCGAATGCGCCTACGAATTAGTAGAAAGTCGTCTATGTTCTTGAGTGAACAGCCTCTAATCCCTTATGATAAGGAGGGAGACGGCGACAGGAATGGATGAAAATGAGTAAATGCACGATATGTAATAAAAACGAAGCGGCGATCTTCACGACCCGCTACGAAGACGGGCAGCCCCGCATGGAAGGGATATGCCTGAAATGCGCCTTTGAGTCGGACCTCCCCGGCTTAGAACAGCTGTTTTCGCGCGCCGGCATCAACGAAGATAACATCGATGAGATCACAGCACGCATGAATGAAGTGTTAGCGGGCATTTCCGCTAAAAGTCCGGAGGATTTATTAAAGGGCCTCTTGTCAGCGGACTTTTCTGATTTTGGCGAGCTGTCCGAATTGCCCCTGGCAAAGGAATTGTTCCAAAGTGGAGTAGAAGAGGATGAGGAGGAAGAAAAAGACGATGACAAACCAAGCCCTCCCTCACTTCGTCCCCGCGCGTCCATCGGCGAACTGATGTCCGCTACGATCGGTGAGCCCGACGAGCGCGAAGGTTACCAGCGCACGCGCGACGAAAAGCGCACAGGGCGCAAGAAAAAGGAACGCAAAAGAAAATTCTTAGAACAATTTGCCATCAACTTGACAGAAGAAGCGCGCGCAGGTCGCATCGATCGCATCATCGGGCGCGATGAAGAATTGGCACGCACCGTGCAAATCCTAAACAGGCGCTCTAAAAATAACCCCGCCCTGATCGGAGAAGCGGGTGTCGGCAAGACCGCCATCGCCGAAGGCTTGGCGGTGCGCATCATTGAAGGCGATGTCCCGGCCAAATTGCTTGACCAGGAACTGTTCTTGCTCGATATGACCGCTATGGTCGCCGGGACGCAATTTCGCGGCCAGTTTGAAAGCCGCATGAAAGGCGTCGTGGACGACGCGAGGCGTTCACGCAACGTCATTTTGGTTATTGATGAACTCCATAACATCATGGGGGCGGGCGACGCGGAAGGCGCGATGAACGCGGCCAACATCTTGAAGCCCGCCTTGGCCCGCGGTGAGATCCGTGTCATCGGATCGACCACCTTGGATGAATACCGCCGCTTTATTGAAAAAGATTCCGCGCTCGAACGGCGCTTTCAAAAAGTCATGATCGACGAACCCTCAGAAGCGTTGACCCTCCGGATCCTTATGGGCGTGAAGGACTACTACGAAAAACACCATCACGTGATCTTCCCGGCTCCTGTACTGGAAACAGCGGTGCGACTGTCCAACCGCTACATCATGGACCGCTACCAGCCGGATAAGGCCATCGATTTAATCGATGAGGCCGGTTCAAGACAAAACCTTGATTCCGCTTGTCTTACGGAGTTAAAACGCTTGCAAGACAGGCAGGATGAACTCTTGGAGATGCGTGAGGAGAACGAAAAGGAAATTTCCGAACGCTCATCGAAAGATGACGCGATTCCGCTGTACGAACAACAGGCAGAGATCCGCTCAGAACTCATGCGCCTTGAATCTGAAATAAAAACCGTGGAGGCCGAGTGTGTCCCCGTTGAAATGACGGAGCAGGATATTGCGGGCGTCGTCGAAATGTGGACGGGCATCCCGGTGCAAAAACTGACACAGTCCGAATCGGGACGGCTTTTAAACCTAGAAGATAAATTGCACCAGCGTGTCGTGGGGCAAGAGCAGGCGGTGAATGCGTTGTCACGCGCTGTGAGGCGCACCCGCGCGGGCTTTGCGCCCAAGAAAAAACCACCCTCATTTCTCTTTGTCGGTCCGACCGGCGTCGGAAAAACCGAGTTAGTAAAAGCCTTGGCTGAAGTTATGTTTGACACTGAGGACAGTCTGGTGCGCCTTGACATGTCCGAATTCATGGAGCCGCATACCGTGAGCAAGCTCATCGGTTCGCCTCCCGGCTACGTCGGCTATGACGACGGTGGTCAGTTGACCGAGAAGATCCGTAGAAAACCTTACAGTGTGGTGCTCTTTGATGAGATTGAAAAAGCGCACGCGGACGTGTACAACATGCTTTTGCAGATCCTGGACGACGGGCGCCTCACGGACAGCCACGGGCGCGTGATTAACTTTGAAAACACCATCATCATTATGACCTCCAACGCGGGCACAACGTTGAAATCCCACGGGATCGGCTTTGGCGCCACAGGCCATCAGGCGATGGAGGAGCGGGTGGACAGCGTCTTAAAAGAGCTTTTCCGGCCCGAGTTTTTGAACCGGGTGGATGAGATCGTGATCTTCCATGAACTCTCGAAAGAAGACATCCGCGCCATCGTCGACCTCATGATCAAGGAGCCCAAAGAAGCGCTCGCCCTGCGCGGGATTGCGCTCAAGGTGAGTGATGAGGCGCGCGACGCGCTGGCTGAAGAAGGTTACGATCCGAAATTTGGCGCAAGACCCTTGAGACGAACCATCCAGCGGCGCGTGGAAGACACCCTGGCCGACCTATGGCTGAACGGCGACATTGCCGGCGCCAAGGAAGTCCTGGTGGACGTCGCGCCCAAGGGCAGTGAAGCGTTTGAAAAGGGTGAAAATACCATGACGGATCAAAGCGGCTGTTACCTTTTCTCATGGGGGAAGGGACAGCGCGTAGAATGCCTTGAAATGGCAACAGTCAGCACAAACCGATGAACAGAGCTGCTTTAAAGTCGAACGCCCGCCTTTATCTGTCCAGAAAATACGGGGACGCACTCGGTGTCGCCGTCGTGACATCGCTTATTGCGGGCGCTTTATCCATTTTCTTTTCCATTGTGGGCAACCGCTTTAACCCCTTAACACAGCTCGTCTTTTGGGACGAGCTGGCTCCTTTAACAGGCGGTGCGATGGATGTCGAACGCATGACGGAACAAATGATAAAGTCGATTGAATCCGTGCTCAGCCAGCTGTGGCTTGTTGGGCTCATCCTCGGCGTATCGCTCATTGTGCTTCCGCTTTACCGCATCTTAGTCGGCAATGTCATGACGGTCGGAAGGGACCGCTGGTACCTTAGAGCCGCTTATGTCGAACACACGCCTCCTTTTGGCAGCCTGTTTTCTGTCTTTCGAAAAGGCGATTACACGAAAATCACGGGCGCCATGCTGTGGCGTTCCTTCTGGCTGTTTTTGTGGTCGATTCCGCCTTACCTCATCCTTTTTTTGGGGCTGTTACCCCAACAAATCGTCTTTTACCATCTCCTGATCAACCGGGCCGCGTTGACAGAAGGGCTGATCCTTCGCATTTCCAAACAATACGGACTGCCTCTTTTTTTGTTTAGCCCTCTCATGCTCCTTGTAGTGCTCGCATTGTTTCTTGTCTTCATGATCATTCGCATACGAAAAAGCTACCAGTACCGCATGCTGCCCTATATCCTGGCGGATAATCCGCAATTGGGTGCGCGGGCGTCGCTTAAAATCGCCCAAGATATGACGCGCGGGAAAATCGGCCGTTTGTTCATGCTTGATTTTTCCTTCATCGGATGGATACTCCTTTGCCTGTTGTGCATCTGCCTGCCCTGGGTGACCCTGCACTTATTTGCCCCCTATTACCATATGACCTGGGCGGAGGGCTATCGCGTGATCCGGGACGAGGCGGCCAAACAGGGGATCCTGCGGATGGAAGATCTGGGCTATGTGCGTGTCGGCTAGAGGGATGTAAAAATGACGGCAGCGGAGGCGGGAAAATACCTTCTCTATTTATTTGAAATCCTGGTAGGGCTTTCAGTCCTCGCGCTCGGGCTTTCAATCACGAGACGGTTTTTAGAAAAAAAGGTCCGCCGCTCGATGGAGCGCCATATAGACAGCCTTGTCGGGAAACGCGCGATGGTCATCTCGGACCTTCGGGTTGGGCAGGTGGGCGCGATACGGCCGCTTGGATCGCCTGAAGAAGAAAAAGACAGGGCCGCAAAAAAGGAAGAAGCGCGCGATAAACGAGAAAGCTTCCCCGCGGTGGCGGATGAATTGATTTCAAGAGGACGCGTGGTCCGTGTGACGGGCGGTGACGCGAACGGCTACCTTGTGCGGCCGCTTTAGCTAACTATTGTAAAAGAAGAGGGATCCACATGTTAAGTTTTGACGATCATCTGACGGATTTTGTGATCAAGGAGCATGAGCGGCACCAAATGGAGCCGCAATTAAGGCTCGCGCGCGAACAGCTCGACAAGAAAACGGGACCGGGGTCTGACTTTATGGGCTGGGTGGATTTGCCGCTTAAAGTCAACCGGGATGAGATCGATGCGATTATGTGTCAGGCCAAAAGGATTCGCGATGAATTTGATGTCCTCATAGTAGTCGGCATCGGAGGCTCCTACCTTGGGGCTCGCGCGGTGATTGAATCCCTTTCCTCACATTTTTCTTCACTCCTTTCAAAAGACGAAAGAAAAGCTCCTCTGGTTTTATTTGCGGGGCATCAGTTAAGTGCCCCATACTTGGACGATCTCTTAAGCCTAGTGAAGGGAAAGCGCGTGGCGTTGAATGTCATCTCAAAATCGGGGACGACCACGGAACCCGCGGTCGCCTTTCGCGTGCTTCGTGAGCATCTGTTCGCGCATATGTCCGCTTCTGAGCTTGCCCGTTCCATTTTTGTCACCACAGACGAGAAAAAAGGCGCGCTGCGGCAGCTGGCAACAGAGCTGGGACTCCCGTCCTTTGTTGTCGCGGACGATATTGGGGGCCGTTTTTCAGTGTTGACCGCTGTGGGGCTTTTGCCCATCGCGGTTCAAGGCATCGATATCGTGTCACTGTTAGAAGGCGCAAAAGCTGAGTACCTGCGCGCCACTGCCCCCTTAGAAGAGGGTTGGTGCTCTTCTGACCGCTATGCCGTGAACCGGCAATTACTTTCGAAAAAGGGCTACGGCGTTGAAATTTTGGCTCAGTATGAACCCTCGTTGTTTTATATCGGCGAATGGTGGAAACAACTCTTTGGAGAAAGCGAAGGCAAGGACAATAAGGGGATCATCCCTGCGGCCACAAACTTCACAACGGACCTCCATTCACTCGGCCAACTCATCCAGGACGGACCGCGCAGCCTGTTTGAGACCGTCTTGTCCTATGACACCACGGGGCAGGATCTCCTGTTGCCCTCCGATCCAAGCGATCTCGACGGTTTAGAGTATCTGGCGGGGAGACCCTTGTCCTTTATTAACGAAAAAGCAAGAGAAGGAACCGCGCTGGCCCATGCCGCAGGCGGCGTACCGCTCATGGACATCCGTTTAAAGGAGCGTTCTCCTTACGCGATCGGGCAGCTCTTGTACTTCTTTATGCGCGCCTGCGCCTTGTCCGCCCTCATGAGCGGTGTCAATCCCTTTGACCAGCCGGGCGTTGAGGCCTATAAGCAGAATATGTTTGCTTTATTAGGAAAGCCGGGCCATGAATCGATTTGACGACCCGAATGTCCGCGCCATGCTGCGTGCCGTTCAAAAACCGGCACGCTATACGGGCCATGAACTAAACGCCATCGATAAAAGTGACACGTTCTTCCAGCTGGAAGACTCGGCGCGCGTACACTTTGCGCTCTGTTTTCCCGATCTTTACGAAATCGGCATGTCGAACCTCGCCATCCAGATCCTGTACGGGATCCTGAACGAAGATGAGCATACGTTTTGTGAGCGTGTATTTGCGTCTGATTTTGACATGCGGCAGCTCTTAAAAGAGAAGAACATGCCCCTTACATCACTGGAGACCGGGACCGCGCTGTCTGATTTTGACATGGTCGGCATTTCTTTGCACTATGAAATGGCCTATACGACCATGCTCGAGATGCTGGCCTTGGGCGGCGTCCCCTTAGAATCCTCAAAAAGGCAAGAAGACGACCCCATCGTCGTCGGAGGCGGTCCCATCGCCTGCAACCTTGAACCGGTCGCCGACTTTTTTGATTTCATTGTCATCGGGGACGGTGAAGAGATTATTCTGGAAATTGTGGGGGCTTTGAAGGAAAAAAAGAAAAATAAGCTCAACCGTCGAGCATTTTTACTTTCCATCGCGGACATTCCGGGCGTGTACATCCCCTCGTTTTATGCCATTGATTACAAGGAAAACGGACAAGTTGAACGCATACGAACGCTTGAAGAAAAAGCGCCCGAAAAACTGACAAAAAGACTCCTGCGTGACATTAATGAGGCGCCGATGCCCCAAAAACCGATCGTGCCCAACTTGGAAGTCGTCCACGACCGCATGGTGATGGAGGTGCTTCGCGGATGCGGGAGAGGTTGCCGTTTTTGCCAGGCAGGCTTTACCTACAGGCCGTTACGTGAGCGAAGTGTCGAGACATTGCTTGAGACAGCGGATTCTTTGATTGAACATACGGGCTATGAGGAAATGGGATTACTATCCCTTTCAACCTCGGACTATTCACAACTAGAACCCTTGGTGCGAAAGCTGTTGCCCAAAACAGAACCGCGCCATATTAATCTGTCGCTCCCATCCTTGCGCCTTGATTCCTTTGACTTTGATCTTGCCAAAGAAATCGCCAAAACAAGGCGCGCGGGACTGACCTTCGCGCCGGAAGCCGGCACTCAGCGGCTGCGCGACGTGATTAATAAAAATATCACGGAAGAAGAGATGATGGAGGCGGCCCGGACGGCCTTTTTGAACGGCTGGGACCGTTTAAAACTCTACTTCATGCTCGGATTGCCCACTGAGACCGACGACGATGTAGAAGGCATCGTGACGCTTGTACGAAAGTTCATCGCGATCTGGGACAATCTGCCGCAGGATCAGCGCTCTAAACGGCTGAATGTCACGGTGAGTGCCGCCTTTTTCATCCCTAAACCCTTTACGCCCTTTCAATGGTCCGAACAGATCTCGGTCGACGCGATGCGCGAAAAACAAAAACAATTGGCGGACAGCCTGCGCGATCGCCGCGTAAGTTTTAGCTGGCATGAGTATGACAGTTCCGTCATCGAAGGCGTGTTGTCGCGCGGGGACCGCCGTTTAAAGGAAGTCTTGCTTGACGTGTGGCGTTCGGGCGCGTACCTGGAAGCGTGGCATGAGCATTTTGATGCCGCCCTCTGGTTTAGGGCACTGTCAAAACTTCCCGGTGGGGAGGCGTTCTATTTGAAAGCGCGCGAAGAACAGGAGTACTTCCCCTGGGATCATCTCGATTTAGGGGTGACAAAAGCCTTTTTATGGCGCGAATGGGAAAAATCACAAGCAGGAAAAACAACGACCTCTTGTTATGACGGTTGTTCCGCCTGCGGCAATGAGCGCTACCGGACGGGTGTTTGCCCGGGCAGTGAGTTGGGCTTTGGGGGATCAAGGGCATGAGTGAAATAACGTCCGTAGAAAGACAGCGCCTGATGCTTTTTTATCGACGCCGGAACGCGGCCGCCTGGCTTGCGCACCTTGATACGATGCATTTATTCGAACGCGCTTTGAGCCGTGCCGCTTGGCCGATCGCGTTCAGTGTAGAAGCGTATAACCCTAGACCCATGATCGTCTTTGCGCTCCCCGTGGGAGTCGGTGTGGAGACATTGAGCGATCCTGTGGAAGTCGTGATTTGTGATCTTGACGGAACATTTGATGTCAAAGAGGCGGTATCATCGCTCAATGACAAGCTTCCCCCCGGCGTTAAAATTGTCGGCTATGAATGGGTAGATGAGGGCCATAAAAGCCCTATGGCGCGCGTGAAGGCGGCCTGCTACCGTTTGGAAGCGCCGGGAATCGGAAAGGCTTTTTCCAATGTCTATGATTCGGGTGAGCCGATCCTTGTCAAGCGCGTGCAAAAGAAAAAGGAAGTGACCGTGGATTTGCGGCCGAGGCTGCTTGCGGTTTTACGCTCTGACGGCGACCTGTTGGAATTGATCGGGGGCGCGGGAAGCACGGATCACTTACGCGTTGATCTGTTGCTTGACGCGCTTTGTCAATACGGAGGCTTGGACGAAGAGGCGGCGCTTGGCGCGCGCATCACGAGAACCCGTGTTTTTCTTGACGCAGTCCATGATGAAAAGGGTATAATTGTCGAAATGGCGTAATCGTCAACGATCGGAGAAATTAGAGGATGGCTTCATTACGGCTGGCTGCCGCTTTTTGCGATGGAATGGTCCTCCAGCAGGGGACGGTGACAAAGCTTTTCGGCTTTTCAAAAACAGAAGCCCGTGTCACCGTAGAGTTGGAGCGCTTTCCGGCTGAAATTCATCAGCCGACCGACGCTGAAACGCATTACGGCCTGATCTTTAAAGAAGAGGATATCAGCGGGCGGGACGGCTATTTTGAGTTTCACCTGCCCTCGCAAAAAGCCTCCTATGACAGCTATCGACTGACGTTGCGTTCGGGCGCCGAAATGCTGGTCGTCGACGATATTTTGGTTGGAGAGCTTTGGTACGCCGCGGGACAAGACAACATGGCCCAGACCGTGAACGATTCGGATGTCCAGGAGTTGCTGTCCGACTATGTCAATCTCACCTCCGTGCGCTTTTTCCAGATGAATGAAGACGGCTTGTCTGATCAGGTCCCCGAGTACAGCTACACGCCTTTAGGAGAAGCACAGGGCGGTGAATGGCAGCGTGGTGACCAAGTGTATCTGATGGGCGATATGTCGGCGATTGCCTTTAGTTTCGCGCGTGAACTTTACTATATGCTCGACGTGCCGATCGGCGTGATCCATGTGTCAACCCCCGGCACTTATATTCATGCCTGGCTCCCGCGCGAGATCATCGAAGCCGATCCCATTATCAAAAACCACGTGCGTGAAGTGAGGCTCTACCGCGACCAGGCTAATTGGAACGGCGAATTTGTCGAAGAGACGAGTCAAGATCGAGAAGAGATCGCTTCGCCTCGTTCAATGTTCCCCCGTCCGCAGACAGCGGCGCTGTTAGAAGGCAGAAGGCCCGACCGGCAGGGACCGATCCCGCTTGTCGTGCCGCGCGCGGTTGTCCGAAAAGCGAAAGTGATCCAAGATATCGTCCCGCTCGAGCGTGAGTTTTCACCTCGTAATCAGCCGTCAGCCATTTTCAATCACAAGGTCGCGCCCTTTGTCGGGCTGACGATTCGAGGTGTGCTTTGGATGCAAGGGGAAAGTGATGTCGACAGCCCCGAGTATTATTTGCGCGCGTTTCGCCATTTCATCGACACCTTGAATGAACTGTTCATACCGGCGGGCGATGAATTGGCCCTTGTCATCTCCCAGCTACCACCGTACCTTTACAATGGTTTGAACGCCTTTGGCCTTGCAAGCTTCAATGAAATGCTCGCGCATGCCTGTCATATCTTGCCCGTGAACGCGGGGCTTATCACCCTTTACGATTTGTCGCCTGACTTCAAGAGCGCGGAGCATTACTGCGCGGCTCTGACGCCTTTTGCCAAACGCGAAGTGGGGCGGCGGATGGCCATCGCCGCGCGCGGTCTTGTTTTGGGGGGTGACTTTTCAAAAGGCGCGCCCGCACCGGTCTCCATGGAGCGCATCGGCAACAAGTGGATGATTGACTTAACGCCGCAGGCCGTCCGCGGGCACGGACTTAGGCTCAAACCGGGCGATACGGTATTAAAAGGCTTTGCGGTCTGCGATAGAAGCCGCCGATTTGTGAAAGCTGAGGCGCGGATTCTTTACGGCGTGCGCGTCCTTGTCTGGCACGACCATATCGAAGACCCTGTGTCGATCACCTACGCGTTTTCCGCTTTTAACGGGGACGCCAACCTGATCGGCGCCGACGGCATTCCCGTACTGCCTTTCCGCGTTGACTTAGAGCCATCCCGATATCTGGTGCCGATGCCCTGGAGTGACTGCGATCAGATCGATCATTTTAGTTGGAAGGAACCCCTTGTCCGAGATGTGCCGCGGGCCAAGAAAAAAGACTGGCCGGGCGAAAACGCGCTGTGGGCGGTGACGCGCGGCAGGGGGGAATTAAGTCTCACCGAAGAAGTGATGGGCTACAGTTCGGCCGATCTTTTGTTATCCTATCAGAGCGCGAATGAGCGGCCTGTGGAGATCGACGCCGCCATCGGGCACGCCTCAGCGTTTCCGCCGTTGGATTTCAGCATCTACCGCGAGATCGAGCTGCTGGTGTTGAACCCGGACCATCATGAGAAGAGCATCCAACTTTTATTGGAAGACGCGAACGGCGTCATCTTCGAATCAAGGCCGCAAAGGATCGAGGACGCGTTCCGCCAGCAGTCGATCATCTGGGGCGAAGGGGAGTTAGCAAACGACACGAGCCGGATCACAAGGCTGGCCTTTCGTTTGACTGATCCCGGAGCGCGGGGCAGCCTGGTGTTTATCCGCGTGAATTTACTGTATCAACCGATGATGGAAATAGAGGAAGGTTAGTGTGACATGAGAAGTATCGAACAGATCCCAAAAACGTTTGAACCTAATAAAGAAGAGGGCCCACTTTACGATATGTGGCTCAAAACGGGCGCGTTTCACGCCGAAGCGCCGTCCGAAAAAGAATCTTTTTGCATCGTCATGCCACCTCCCAACATCACAGGTGAACTCCACATGGGGCACGCGCTCGACAATACACTGCCCGACGTGCTGACACGCTTTCAAAGAATGAGGGGCAAAAATGCTCTGTTTTTGCCCGGCACAGACCATGCCTCTATCGCTACAGAGGCAGTCGTCGTGCAGCGCATGCGCGAGGAAGGCATCTCAAAAGATGCCGCCGGCCGGGATGGCTTCTTGGAGCGCGCCTGGCGTTGGAAGGATGAATACAACAACCGTATCGTCGCACAGCAGCAGCGCTTTGGCCTGTCCTGCGACTGGGAGCGCCATCGCTTTACGATGGATGAAGGTCTCTCGCGCGCCGTGACGCGCGTCTTTGTTGACCTGTACCGTGAGAACCTGATTTACCGCGGCGAACGCATGATTAACTGGTGTCCCTCCTGCGCGACCTCCATCTCAGACATTGAAGTGGAGCATGAGGAAAGAGACGGACGTTTTTATACCATCCGTTATCCTTTCGCGGACGGGGAGGGCGGCATTGAAATTGCCACGACAAGGCCGGAAACCATGCTCGCGGATACCGCGGTGGCTGTCCATCCGGACGACACACGCCATAAGGCCTTAGTGGGACGCATGCTCCGCCTGCCCTTGACCGATCGCCTGATCCCCATCATCGCGGATGCGTATGTGGACCCCGAGTTTGGCACAGGGTTGGTGAAAATTACCCCGGCCCATGACCCGAACGACTACGAGATCGGACTGAGACACGATCTGCCGATTATCGACGTGTTGACCCTGGAAGGCAAGATGACCGAGGAGACGGGTCCTTATCGGGGGATGACCGTCCAAGAGGCGCGCGTGGCGGTGGTGCGTGACCTTGAAGCGCAGGGATTTTTAGTGAAACAGGAACCCATGCGCCACAATATCGGGACCTGCCAGCGCTGCCATTCGGTCGTGGAACCGAAGATTTCACTGCAATGGTTTGTGCGCATGGAACCTTTGGCAAAACCCGCGATTGAGGCCGTCCAAGATAAACGGACGAATTTCGTGCCGGACCGTTTCAAGAAGACGTATTTTAACTGGATGGAAAATATACGCGACTGGTGCATCTCGCGGCAGCTATGGTGGGGGCACCGCATCCCGGCCTGGTACTGTGAAGACTGCGATGAGATCATCGTGTCCGAAACCACGCCGACATCCTGTCCCGCCTGCGGTGGGAGCCGCCTAAGGCAAGACGAGGACACTTTGGACACATGGTTCTCCTCGGCGCTATGGCCCTTTTCGACCATGGGCTGGCCTGACAAAAGCATTGATTTCGAAACCTTTTTCCCCACAGACGTCCTCGTGACAGGCTATGACATCATTTTCTTCTGGGTCGCCCGCATGATTTTCTCTTCGCTTCATAACACAGGCGAAGTCCCTTTCCATACGGTCCTGATCCACGGCCTGGTACGCGATGAACTGGGGCGCAAGATGAGTAAGTCTTTGGGTAACGGTGTGAACCCCCTTGAGATGATCGATCTTTACGGGGCCGATGCCCTGCGTTATGCCCTGATGGTCGGAAACGCGCCCGGCAATGACCTTCGCTGGCGCGAAGATAAGTTTGAAAACGGGCGCAATTTCATCAACAAGATTTGGAATGCGTTCCGATTCATCGCGATGAATTTAGACGAAAATGTCGATTTTTCGGCCGTTAAAGAAAGCGACTACACGATTGAAGATCGCTTCATCATGTCGGAATTAAAAAGAACGACAGAAGAAGTCACCGACCATTTAGAAGAATTGGAACTGGGGCTTGCGCTCGAAAAAACTTATTTTTTCATCTGGGATCTGTTCTGTGACTGGTATATCGAGATGGTCAAGGAGCGTCTGAGAGAAAAGGACGAATCGGGGAGGGCGGCGCAGTACGTATTGTTCACGGTATTTTCCGATACAATGGCCCTTTTACACCCCTTTATGCCCTTTGTCACTGAGCGCATTTACCAGGATCTGCACGACGGTGAGATGCTCGTCACAGCGCCATGGCCCAAATCGGAAGCTTACCCGGAGGATGAAGAGGCCACTGCGGTCATGCGCCATATGATCGACGCGATCCGCGGTGTGCGCAATATCCGGGCCGAGTATAAAATTTTGCCCCAGCACCGCTTCTCCGCCAAACTTCGCACCCGTGATCTTAAGCTTTCCAACCGTATGACGGAAGCTGTCGAGACATTAACACGACTGGCGGGGATCGCGACCTTAGAACGAGTCGAACCCGAGGATTCGTTGCCCGCCGACGATGTGGTCGTTGTGTTCACAGGCGGTGAGCTTGCGATACCGCTCCATGAACTCGTGGATCCAGAGCAGGAGAAGCTCCGTCTTAATAAAGAGGCCGAAACACTCAAATCTGAAATCCAACGGGCAAATGCCATGTTGAATAATGAGCAATTCACAAGCAAGGCACCCGCCCGGGTCATTGAACAACAGCGGGCAAAAAAAGAACAATATGAAGCTCAGCTCATTAAGGTGTTAGAACAGATCGAAAATCTGAATCGCACATCAGCCCCCTAAGGCCGGGTGCTATACTAAAAAAACAGCGATATATAGGAGGTCCATTATGCCATTAGTGACAACCACAGAAATGTTTAAAAATGCCTACGAAGGCGGATATGCGATTGGCGCGTTCAATGTCAATAATATGGAAATTATACAGGGCATTGTGAACGCGGCCAAACAGCTGCGCGCGCCCTTAATCTTGCAGGTATCCGCGGGCGCCCGGCGCTACGCCAACCCGACCTACCTGATTAAACTGGTGGAAGCGGCCCTGATTGATTCGGAGCTGCCGATCGCGCTTCACCTCGACCACGGCGATTCTTTTGAGCTTTGCAAAGATTGTATTGACAGCGGTTTCACTTCCGTCATGATCGACGGCTCACATCTTCCCTTTGAGGAAAATGTTGAGCTGACACGCCGCGTCGTCGAATACGCGCATAACCATGACCCCGCGGTCGTTGTTGAGGCGGAACTCGGAAGGCTTGAGGGGATTGAGGATGATATTAAAGTCTCGGCGGAAGAGGCATCTTATACGGATCCCGATGAGGTGGAAGAATTTGTGACGCGAACCGGCTGTGATTCGCTTGCAATCGCGATCGGCACAAGCCACGGCGCGTATAAATTCAAGCCCGGACAAAAACCTGAGCTGCGCTTTGACATTTTGGAAGCCATTGAAAAGCGATTGCCGGGATTCCCCATCGTGCTGCACGGCGCATCCAGTGTCATCCCAGAATTTGTCGAGATGATCAACACCTACGGCGGACAGATGCCCGACGCGATCGGTATCCCTGAAAACATGCTTCGCAAGGCGGCCTCCATGGCCGTGTGCAAGATCAATATCGACAGCGATTTGCGCCTGGCCATGACAGGGTCCATCCGAAAATACATGGCCGAGAATCCGTCGCATTTCGATCCGCGTCAGTATCTCGGTCCGGCGCGAAAAGCCATCGAAGAGCTTGTGGCACATAAAATTATCCATGTGCTCGGCTGTAACGAGAAGGCGTGAACGAGAGTTTTTCGCAACACGACTTTTACGGGAGGGGACTTGAAGAAATGGTCATCCGTTATATCCATTTGCCCTTTCCCGAAAACTTAGACGAAGCCAAAGTTTTTGTCGAGAGAGCCAATGATCTTTTAAGGCGCTTAAACCACGCCTATTACGATCTTGACGCGCCGCTTGCGGAGGATGCCGACTACGATCGCTTACTCTTAAAACTTCAGCAGGTCGGCGACCGATGGCCTGAACTTATCCAAGACGATTCGCCAACCCGCGTGATCGGGGGCAGCGTATCGGAAAAATTCGCCTCCGTCCCGCATCGCTTCCCCATGCTGTCCTTGCTCGATGTTTTTTCATATGAGGCGATCGAAGACTACGTCGACAAGATCAGACGAGAAGAGGGCGACATCGACTTTCTCGTGGAGATGAAGATCGACGGCTTGTCGGTCAGCCTTACCTATGAAAACGGGCGCTTGTTGCGCGCGGTGACGCGCGGCGACGGGGTGACAAGCGGTGAGGACATCACGGAGAATATCCTTGAGATCCAAAGTATCCCCCATATCCTGCCCGAAGCCGTGGGAGAGTTGGTGGTGCGCGGTGAGGTGTTCATGTCTCAAAAGAGTTTTGAATCACTGAACGCCTCTTTGGAACAAGCCGGATCGAAGTTATTTGCAAATCCCCGAAATGCGGCCTCAGGGACCATGCGGCAGCTGGATGCCTCGGTGGTGCGCGAACGTGATTTGAGCTTTTTTGCCTTCGATGTCCAGCACGCCAGCCGACGTTTTGAAGGCGACCGGGAGTCGCTTATATGGCTCTCATCGCTCAGCATCCCGGTCAT
>DIRK01000049.1:20478-53529 GCA_002427535.1 Mageeibacillus sp. UBA5438
CATCGGACAACAGCGTGAACATTTACCCTTTGGTATTGACGGGGCGGTCATTAAAGTTGATTCAATGGGCATAAGAGAGCGCATGGGCGAAACGGTGAAATACCCGCGCTGGGCTTTGGCGTATAAATACCCTCCGGAACAAAAAGATACCAAGATCCTTGATATCCAAGCGCAGGTCGGCCGCACGGGAAGAATTACCCCCTTGGCCATCCTGGAGCCTGTTATTTTGGCCGGGACGACCGTACAAAGGGCCACCCTCCATAACCAAGCCTATATTGACCAGCTCGATGTGCGCATCGGGGACAGCGTCCGCGTTGAGAAGGCGGGCGATATTATTCCGCAGGTGATTTTTGTGAACCCGGACAAAAGACCCGAAGGGACTGTGCCTTATCGTCTGCCCGAACACTGCCCGCGCTGCGGGTCCCAAACAGAATACACCGGCGATGGCGCCGACTTGTTTTGTATTAACGCGGATTGCCCCGCACAATTGATCGGCCATCTTGTGTATTTTGCGTCGAAAGACGCCATGGATATTGACGGCCTGGGTGAGAAAGCGGCGCTTGCCTTAACAGAATCGGGGTATGTCCACTCCATCGCGGATCTTTACACCCTTTGGGAAAAAAGAGAGGCACTGATTGAAAGCGGTATTGTGGGGCGCGAAAAGGGCGTCGACAATCTCCTCGCGGCCATTGAGGCCTCTAAAGCTCAGCCGACAGAGCGACTCTTGACAGGGCTCGGTATCCCGCTTGTGGGGCGCCAGACCGCTCGAGCGCTCTTAAAAACCTTCCCTGACCTGCACTTGTTACAAGAAGCCGATGAAATGACGCTTTCGGCTGTGCGCGATATCGGGCCTGTGACGGCAAGAGAGATTAAAAACTGGTTCAGCCTCCAAGCTTCACAGAATCTGCTTTCGCGCCTCGAGGCATCCGGTTTGCAATTGACACATGAAATAAAGGATGACAACCAACGCTTGTCGGGTTCGCGCTATGTCATCACGGGCACACTCGAGTCCATGACACGAGAGGAAGCCAAAGAAGCCTTAGAGGCGTTGGGGGCGCAAGTGTCAGGCTCAGTCTCAGCCAAGACCACCGCGGTGATTATCGGGGAGAACCCGGGATCAAAGGCCGCGCGTGCCTACGAGCTTCAAGTGCCGGTGATGGATGAGGAGGCGTTTTTAGAGTTCTTACAGGCTGAGCAAGGAGGGGAGGAACGATGACCTACCTTTACTTCCTCTCAGGCCTTTTGGCTAGCTTCCTGCTCGTCCTGTCACTGTTTGTGATCCTCATCATGATGCTTCGCAAAAACTGGAACCACGCCAACCGCTGGAGATTGTCTTTTCTCGCTCCCATTATCATGGTGGTGCTTATTGTCTACTTTTCCATGACAGAATTGATCCCGCGGACATTTGACCTCTTGCAGGTCGCGACACGGCGCTACGAGGTGATGGAGATTGACATGCGGGATGTGAAACTCGGCAGGAGTTCCCTGATTGCCGATGAACGCTCCTACCATTTTATGCCGGGCTCATTCCATGAGTCCGCCAAAGGGCGTTACCAGATCTCTTTTACGCGCCACACGCGCTTTGTCATTCACATTACGTCCCTCGGAGAATCACTCGAAGACAGTGTTGATTGAAAAATTTCGATGAGATCGAAATATTTCCGACCTCTTTTAAGCATAATAGAGTAGAAGGAGGTTGTGAACATGCAACATGAAACGACAATGAACAGCGACATGGCATCTGAGCTACGTGAGCAAATGGCCCGCCCCGATAGGGAACTAGGATTCTATCTAGTCGCATCCAATCGCGAACTTCTAAACCATATGGAGGGTATCATGAACCGCCGCGGTATCTTTGGCGTCATGGACTCCAACGGGCGCGTTCACTACTTGGTGGATGCCCGCAAGGGTACGCCTCTTGCCGCCCGGAATATTATGGCGACCGCCCAGAATGTGATAAGCCGGCATCTAGACGGCGCAAGGACAACCAAGACGCAAGTCCGGGTCGCTGTATCACGCGTACTGTCGCGTTATGAGTGGAATGTTCAGCTTCGCGGTTACCGCCTTTTGGGCGAAATCTTAAGGATGACCGCGGTGGATGTGTCCTTGCTGAATCCGATCAGCAAGCGCTTGTATCCTGAGGTTGCCTCGCGCCAGAAATTGAAGCCTCATCAGATTGAACGCAATATTCGCTATTTGTTTGATGATCTGGCATCTCGGGAATCACAGGGTTTGGCCCAAAGCGAAGACCGTTTGCTGCTCCCGTGCGAAGACAGCCTGCCTGTCGGGCGTACCATTGCGCGATTGACTGAAGAGGTGAGAGAAATGCTGGAACAATTTGAGGGCTCGGAGCTCCAATTGGAGGAACTCGAAAATATGCTCCAATAAAAAAGGGGCTATCTCATCGACAGCCCCGCGAAAGTCTAGAATCTAGGCTAATCTTAGCTATTGACTCTCGTTTTTAGTCCTTTACCTGCTTTAAACGCAGGAGCCTTCGCGGCAGGAATCATGATTTCTTCCTTGGTGCTGGGGTTGCGGCCTTTGCGAGCGGCGCGATGGCGGACTTCAAAGGTGCCAAAGCCAACCAATACGACCTTTTCGCCTTTCGCGAGTTGTTCGGTGATGACTTCAATAACAGCAGAAACAGCTTTTTCGCTGTCCTTTTTGCTCAGCTGTGTTTCGGCAGCCACCGCGTTAATTAGTTCAGTTTTATTCATTAGGGTGCCTCCTTCCGGCTAGTTCTTCGCCTATTATCCAGTTCAAAGCTAGGCTTGTCAAGCCTTTCACGATCATTTGTGTAACATTTTGGCATGGTCTTTTACGAAAATGGCATATTCATGGCTCATCTTTTCGTTACCGTCTTGATAATTGAACGTCTTCTGCGTTAACATCTCAGAAGATACAGCTTAAAAAATGATCGGAGAATGATGATATGAAAGCCACGAAACAAACCATGATTAATGACCTGCTGCAAATGGATTCCAACATCGCAGGCCTCCTGATGGGGCACGGCCTTCACTGCATTGGCTGCATGCTTGCGGCCAATGAAAATATCGAACAAGCCTGCATGGCGCACGGACTCAATGTCGATACGCTTTTAGAAGATATAAACGCTTACCTCGCCGAACAGGAGGCGGACAAGAAAGACTAATCGATACATCCGTGTCCCTTAGCTTTGTTCACGCGATATGAACCGATTTCATCCGATGCGGCATTTAACACCCAGAAAATTGTTTCTGATTGTGTACGATTTGGCCATGAGCCTGATCGCGCTGTTGCTTGCGGTCCTTGTCTTTTATGAGGGCACGGTACCAGTCCAAATATTCAACCAAATCAAGACGAGCTGGTTCGTATTTGTCATTCTGGCTGTTGTCTGCTTTCGCCTCAGCGGCTTTTATACGCAAATGTGGCCTTTCGCGCGCGGCTCACAGTATCTTGTCCTCATCGCGGGGACGACGATTCAACTATTTTTAACGGTGGTGACACTGCAAATTTTGAAACGCAGTTTCCCGCTCGCGGTGTACATCACCTATTGGTTTATTCTGACATCGTCCGTGTTCGCGATTCGGATATTTTACCGCTTCTACCGCACACGAAAGCAGATTAAACGTGTCAAAAAGAATCAAAAGGATGATCGCCCGATCCGTGTCATGATCGTGGGCGCGGGAGAGGCCGGAAGTCAGATCATTGTGGAATTGAAGACCAGCCAGTCGCGCCGTATTCCGGTTCTGGCGATTGACGACAATCCGTTGATCCAAAATTATGAAAACAACGGTGTCCCTGTATTGGGTACGCGCGATGACATTGTGGAACTTGCGAAAAGCTATGAGATTGATGAAATTATTGTCGCCATACCCTCAGCTTCCAGTGAGACCCAAAGAAACATCTTAAAAATCTGTCATAAGACAAACTGCCGTGTCCGGCTTTTGCCGTTTTTTACGGAACTATCCACCGACCAGGTTCACCTTTCCGACGTGCGCGACATCCGTATCGACGACCTTTTAGGGCGCGATCCGGTGGTCTATGACATGGACGTCGTCAGTGAGTTTATTAAAGATAAGGTAGTGCTTGTCACGGGGGGTGGGGGCTCGATCGGCTCGGAACTGGCCGCCCAGATCGCAAGTTTCTCGCCTAAAACCCTGATCCTCTTTGACATCTGCGAAAACAGCGTCTACGACCTGCAACAAGAGCTCATCGCCCGTTATGCCGGTGCGCTTGACCTGGTGGTGCTGATCGGTTCTGTCCGCGACGCCAAGCGCCTGTCAGAGGTCTTTTCCCGCTGGCGCCCGGACGTGGTTTTTCACGCCGCCGCGCATAAGCATGTCCCCCTGATGGAGGACAGCCCCGGAGAGGCCGTTAAGAACAATGTCTACGGCACCTATAACACGGCGCTCATGGCGGCTCGATGCGGGTCAAAGCGTTTCGTGCTTGTGTCAACCGACAAGGCTGTGAACCCCACCAATGTCATGGGCGCGACCAAGAGACTTTGTGAAATCGTCATCCTGACACTTAACCAGGTATTCCCTGACATGTCCTACGCCGCGGTCCGTTTTGGCAATGTACTCGGCAGCAGCGGCAGTGTCATTCCCTTATTTGAACGGCAGATCAAAGACAAGCGCGCGGTCACCGTGACGCATCCTGACGTGGAACGATTCTTTATGACCATCCCGGAGGCCTCAAGCCTTGTCCTGCAGGCGGGCGCTTACGCCAAAGGCGGGGAAATCTTCATCCTTGACATGGGCAACCCCGTCCGCATCGATGACCTTGCGCGCGACCTGATCCGCTTGTCGGGACTTGTGCCGGACATTGATGTGCCGATTGAATACATCGGTCTGCGCCCGGGTGAAAAGATGAAGGAAGAATTGTTCTTGCCGAACGAATCCATTGACCGCACAGAACATATGAAAATCAATATTCTGTCACAAATCGATAATCCTGAGCTTTTACATTCAGAAATTGAGAATTTGAAACGAATTATCAACGACGATGAGACAGGGCTTGACTCCTTCATGTCAGAGCTTTTGTCGGCCTTAACATCCTATGCGGATGACAACGGGGGGCCCAACTGCCGGTTACCCGAGATCCCGTATGATGCTTCCCTTCGCGCCGCGCTGTAGCGCGTCTGCGACTTTTGGTTAGGAGTAATCCGATGACCCATCGTGACACTTTACTGCTGTTTGATGTCCACAGCCTGATGAACCGCGCCTTTTACGGCATCATCGGACGAAGGCGGTTAACCGCGCCCGACGGCACCCCGACAGGCGCGCTTTACGCCTTTCTCAACATGATCCTAAAATACAAAGACGATCTCTCACCGACCCATATCATCTCCGCGATGGACTCCCCGGGGGATACCTTTCGCCATGAGCAGTATTCAGCCTACAAGGCGGGCCGGGGCCCCTTCCCCGAGGATCTTTCCATTCAGATTCCCATCGCGCGAGAGCTTTTAGAGTCCCTCGGTTTTCAACCCGTCGCCCTGCCCCGTTATGAGGCGGACGACCTGATCGGAACCTTTGCCAAAAAAGGGGAAGAGGAAGGGATGCAGGTGTACATCGTCACAGGCGACCGCGACATCCTCCAGCTTATAAGCGACCACACCTCCGTCGTCCTGTTGACGACGCGCAAGACAGGGTCAACAAGTGAAATCATTACGGCCTCCGACATGAAAGAACAGTTCGGGGTTGACCCCGGCCAATGGCTGGATGTGAAAGCGCTCATGGGTGACGCCTCCGACAACATTCCCGGCGTCAAGGGTGTCGGCGAGAAAACGGCGTTACGCCTCATCCGGGAATATGGCTCATTGGATGCGGTGTATGAAAAGCTCGATGAGCAAAAAGGTGCCCTGAAAAAGAACCTTGAAGCGGGCAAAGAATCAGCGTATTTATCGCGCGAACTGTCTGAGATTCACAAGGAAGTCCCTTACGAGGCCATTGAGCGCAAAATAGCCGGCCGCCAGCAAGATCACTATGACGAGGCGGCGCTCTCAACACTTTTGACCTCCCTTGGTTTTCGAAGCTATCTGGAGCGTCTCAATATAGAAAAAACAGCCGACGAAGAATTGCCTGCCATGCTCGAAAACGCCGAATCTTTATCGCACGATTCAGTCAAAGCCTTGATTGAGCACGATCAAAAAGAGAAGGCGTTTGCGTTCTTTTTGCCGGAAGACGGTATAAAAGGGCTGGTGGCTACAGAAGACGCTACGGCCACCACTGAAGACGTCGAGGAGTTATTTCGCTACTTAGAAGACGAGTCGCTTCATTTCATGACCTGGGATTTAAAGGCGCAGCTTCGAAAAAATGACCTGGATGCCCCCCAAAAAACCGTTTACGACTTACTCATCGCCGCCTTTTTGTTGAATCAATTGGGAAGGGGAGACGACATCGAATACGCGATGCGGGCCGCCTTAGGCGATTCCTTTGTTGCGCCGACAGGTGAATCCCAGCCACTACTTGCCAATCCCCTGGATCAGAAAAAGGCGCTTCTTTTGCAGATGCCCAAGGCCCAACAAATCCAGATGAGAGAGATTGAAAATCGAAAACTCACGACGCTTTGCAATGTCGAGATGGCTGTGGTCGGCATTCTTTCCGACATGGAAAAGAAGGGCGTGCTCATTGACATCGACGCCCTCGAGATCGCCTCAAACGAGATGGAAACGGAATTAGAAGATTTAGAAAGCGCCATCTATCGCGACGCCGGCCGCGAATTTAATGTCAATTCGCCGCAGCAGTTGTCGGAGGTGCTTTACCGGGATCTGAAACTTCCGACCGGGCGCAAAAGCGCCACCGGGCAGTACAGCACCGCGGCGGACGAATTGGACCGCTTAAAGGGTTATCACCCGATCATTTTGAATATTTTAGAATTTCGTGAACTGTCAAAGCTGCGCGGCACTTTCTTAGAAGGCTTGAAAAAGGAAGTCAAAGCGGACGGACGTGTCCACACCTCCTTTAACCAGACGGTGGTTTCGACGGGGCGCCTGTCAAGCTCCAATCCGAACTTGCAAAATATCCCTGTGCGCACCGAACGGGGCAGCCTCATCCGCGAACTTTTCATCGCGCCCCCGGGTTATCTTTTGGTCGGCGCCGATTACAGCCAGGTGGAACTGCGCTTATTGGCCCATCTTTCAGGCGATGACAACCTTACCCAGGCGTTTTTGCAGGGAAAAGACATCCACCTTGTGACCGCGTCCACGCTCTACCATAAAGATGAAAGCGAGATTAGCTCGCATGAAAGAAGCGTTGCAAAAACCGTGAACTTTAGTATTACTTACGGCATTTCTGACTTCGGGTTATCGCGCGATCTTGACATCCCCATCCATGAGGCAAGGCTCTTGATTCGTCGCTACCATGAAAAATATCCGAAGGTGGAACAATGGCTTAAGCGTCAAGGAGAGATGGCGAAAGAAATGGGCTACGTTGAAACCCTGTTTCACCGCCGCCGCTATGTGCCTGAACTGGCCTCACAAAACAGAAATACCTACAATTTCGGCATGCGTGCCGCCATGAACGCGCCCGTTCAGGGGACGGCGGCCGACCTCATTAAGATGGCCATGGTCAATGTAAAAAAGCGCATCGAAGAGGAATCCCTTGACGCGGCGCTCATCCTCCAGGTACACGACGAACTGATTTTAGAAGTTGCGGAGCAGGATGCCGAAAGAGCGCGCCTTGTACTGGAAGAGGAGATGGAAAACGCCATCACGCTGGACGTGCCTATTCTCGCGAGCTCTAAAATCGGCAAAACATGGGGAGACTTGAAGTAATATGTTCATTCTCGGCGTCACAGGAGGCATCGGGACCGGCAAGACCACGGTCGCCTCACTTCTTCGCTCCGTCGGCGTACAGGTCATTGACGCCGACCGGATCGCGCATGAACTGACGAACACAAAAGGGGAGATCCCTGAACGCATCGCGGCTGCGCTGGGCGATGACACGATCCGTGAGGATGGTTCGCTTGACCGGCAAAGGGTCGCTGAACTGGCCTTCACGAATAAGCGCGTGCTTGATACCTTAAGTGCCATCGTGCACGAAGAAGTGGTGCGCGCGATGGATGCTCAGATTGAAGAGGCTCAAAGAAAGAAAATTAAAGTCATCGCGCTTGACGTCCCGATCCCGGTGAATCGGGGTTTTTTAGATGTCGCGGACGAGATCTGGGCCATCTCGGCGGATGACGACACGCGCATTCTGCGTTTATTAAAACGCGGTATGGATGAAAAAGAAGCCAAAAGACGTATCGCGGTGCAAATGACGCGCGAAGAGTATCGTGACCTGGCTCATGTCGAAATCGAAAATAATGGCAGTCTGATCGACTTAGAAGAAAAGGTCTTCTCTAGATTGAGAGAGGCACTTTCAGAGCGCGGGATCCAACTTCCCGCACTGCCTCGATCTATTTCTTAGACGTTGAATCTGAAGATGATGTAATCACCGTCGCGGACGACGTAAGATTTTCCCTCAGAACGCACGAGTCCGAGGCCTTTGGCCGCGTTAAAGGACCCCGCTTTGACCAGTTCGTCAAAACCGACGACCTCCGCGCGGATAAAGCCGCGCTCAAAATCACTGTGAATGGCACCGGCCGCCTTGGGGGCGGTCGTCCCTTCCCGGATAGTCCATGCGTGCACTTCCTTTTCGTTTCCGGTGAAAAAGGAAATACGCCCCAGGACACGATAACCTTCGCTAATGATGCGCGAAAGTCCCGTTTCCTGGATCCCCATCTCTTCACGAAAAGCGCTCCGCTCCTCTTCGTTCAATTCTGAGATCTCAGCCTCAATGCTGGCATAGACGGGAAGGACGATGACATTTTCATGGACGAGCGTCTCGTATAGTTCTATTAAAAGCGCATCGTTAATAATATCGCTTGTCTCTTTGACATTGGCGGCAACCAATACCGGCTTCGAGGTCAGAAGGTGAAGCTGGGGCATGAAGTGTAGCTCCGCGTCGGAGGGGATGAAACTGCGCGCCGGTTTTTCGTCATTTAAGTGCAAAAGCAATCGCTCAATCATGGCAAGCTCAGAAAGCACTTCTGCGGCATGCCCTTTGGCCTGTTTTGTAAGTTTTGCCTGACGTCTTTCAAGGTGCGCGATGTCCGCCAAAATAAGTTCAATCTCAATCGTCCGATAGTCAGCGATCGGGTCGATTCCGTCGCCCACATAGACAATGTTCTCGTCTTCAAAGCAGCGGACGACATGCAAAATCGCGTCCACCTCACGGATATGCGATAAAAATTGATTGCCAAGTCCCTCGCCCCGGCTGGCGCCCTTCACAAGCCCTGCAATGTCCACAAATTCAACGGTGGCGGGGATGAGGGTTTCAGTTCCCACGACCTTGGCCAAGGCGGCCAGGCGTTTATCCGGAACCGGAACGACGCCCATATTCGGATGGATGGTCGCAAAGGCGTAATTGGCCACAAGCGCCCGCGCGCCTGTCAAGGCGTTAAATAAAGTGCTTTTCCCGACGTTGGGGAGGCCTACAATTCCGATTTTCATCTGCAATATCCTTGTGCTTTAAAAAGTTAAACCCGGGTCCCCCCATGATAGCACCAAAAATGGCGACAAGGGGGCGACAATTTCGCCCGTATTGTCATAAATAAGCGTGAGCCATGGCGCTCTCACTTTGCGATTCATGGTAAAAAAGGACGTATGGATACCTTCGATATGGCCGTGGCTTTTACCCAATTTTGTCAAAAACAAAAGATTACCCATCAAGAACGCGTGCGTCTTTTAGAAAAGGCGGGAGGCCTTTTAGCCTTAGATCCTTCCCCCTACGAAAAAGAACTGCAAGCCCTCCCGCGCCACTATCCATCCAACTGGAAAGCGGTGACCATCCTGGATCAGGAGTATCCGAAACGTTTGTCCCGCATCAGCAGGCCGCCGGCCATTTTGTTTACAAGTGGTGGAACGCTTGCAGTTTTGAACGCTCCCTTTGTCATCGCCGTCATCGGATCACGCAGGCCATCCTCCTACGGCATCGAGGTCACAAAACGACTGGCGCGGGAGATTGCCTTGCATAAAATCCCGATTGTCTCGGGGGGAGCGCGGGGGATCGATGCCTTGGCGCACTTGGCGGCGCTTTCCTACGGCGCTCCCACCGCGGCTGTCTTGGGCTGTGGTTTAGACATTTGCTACCCGCCGGAGCACAAGGCGCTTTTTCAAAGAATCGAACAGCAGGGATTGCTGCTCACGGAGTTTTTGCCCGGTACAGCCCCCAGGCGAAATCATTTTCCCGCAAGAAACAGAATATTAGCAGGGCTGTGCGACGCCGTCCTGGTCACAGAAGCTTCCCAATCGAGCGGGACGCTCATCACGGCGGGGTATGCGGCCGATTACAGCCGGGAGGTATTCGCGGTACCGGGGTCAATCCTCACAAAACACAGCCAAAGCTGCCACGATCTGATCCGCGACGGCGCCTGTTTGGTTGAATCAATTGACGATATTTTGAACGTATTTTCCTCCGAACATGAGGACTGTTTTTGACAGATAGCGTTTTCTCAAGTATATATTGATGGATTCTAAACGCGAAGGAACGTAACTCGATATGACAAAAACACTGGTGGTTGTGGAATCACCTGCAAAAGCGAAAACGATTGCGCGCTATCTCGGCAAAGACTTTGACGTCCGCGCCTCGGTCGGGCATATCCGCGATCTTCCGGCGTCGACGCTCGGCGTCGATGTCAAAAAAGATTTCAAGCCGATGTATTTGACACTGCCCGGTAAAGAAAAGGTGGTGCGCGAACTGAAGAGCGCGGCCGAAAAAGCGGACCGCGTCCTGCTCGCAACGGACCCTGACCGCGAGGGAGAAGCGATCGCCTGGCATCTGGCACATCTTTTGAAAGTGGATGAGAAAAGTGCGAGCCGCATCGTCTTTAATGAGATTACACAAAGGGCTGTGACGCGGGCGGTGGAAGAACCCAGAGCGATCGACAGCAATCTTGTGAACGCCCAGCAATCGCGCCGTATCCTGGACCGCCTGGTCGGTTATGAGTTGAGTCCCTTTTTATGGCAAAAGATCAGAAAAGGGCTGTCAGCCGGTCGCGTACAGTCCGTTGCCACGCGCCTCATTGTCATGCGGGAGCGTGAAATCGACGCCTTTATCCCGGAAGAATACTGGCGGCTGACTGCGCTGTTGTCGAAGACAAAAGGCGAAGTGCCCTTTGGCTCGCTGTTCCACGGCAAGAAAAAGAATGGGCGCGTCTCGCGTGTTGCCATCCACTCGAAAGAAGAGCTCGATCAACTGTTAGGTGAGCTCAAGGGCCAAGCGTTCATCGTCGATGAGGTGAAAAAGGGGACGCGCAAAAGAAGGCCCTACGCCCCCTTTACCACGAGTACCTTGCAGCAAAGTGCCTCGCGCGCCATGGGCTTTCAATCAAAAAGGACCATGCGCGCCGCGCAGAATCTCTATGAAGGCGTGATCTTAGGCGACCAGGGCCAGACCTCTCTTGTCACCTATATCCGTACGGACTCCGTCCGCGTGTCACAGGAGGCCGTGAACGAAGCCAGGACCTTGATTGAGACCCAGTACGGCAAGGAGTACCTCCCGGCTAAATCGCCCTTCTACCGCAACAAGAGCAAGGCACAGGATGCCCATGAGGCGATCCGTCCCTCACATTTCGATCTGCCGCCCCACAAGGTGAAAGAGTTTTTGACAAACGACCAGTACCGCGTCTATGAGATGATTTGGAAGCGCTTCATCGCCTCTCAAATGGAACCTGCGGTCTACGACAAGGTGTCCGTTGACATCTTGGCCGGGGAGCATCTGTTCAGGGCGCGCGGTGAGAACTTAATATTCCCGGGCTGGCTGACCCTCTACGGCTACACGGAGGATTTAGAAGAAGAAAAACCCAAAAAGGATGGGGACACAGGAGACGACGAACCCGATTTTGCCGACATTCCTGAATTAGAACCCGGCGACAAACTCCACCTGCATCGCCTCGAGCCTGAGCAAAAGTTTACCCAGCCGCCTCCGCGTTATACGGAAGCGTCCTTGATCCGCGAAATGGAAGAGTTGGGAATCGGACGGCCCTCGACTTACGCGCCGACCATCTCGACCTTGTTTGACCGGCTGTATGTGGAACGTGAAGGGCGCCAATTGAAGCCCACGGAGCTCGGTGTGACCGTCACCACCATGTTGGAAGCACATTTTCGCAATATCGTGGACACGGATTTCACCGCTGAGATGGAAAACGAACTCGATGAGGTTGAAAACGGCACACGCAATTGGGTGGAAGTCCTTTCAACCTTTTACACGCCCTTCCACCAAGATGTGGAAAAGGCCATGAAACAGGCGGAGAAAATTGTCATCGAAGACATCCCCACAGGCAAGAAATGCCCTGCTTGTGAGGTGGGCGACCTGGTCATCCGTGAAGGGCGCTACGGCAAATTCATTGCCTGCAACCGTTATCCTGACTGCAAATACACGGAGGCGATCTCTGAAGAGACGAAGGCGCACTGCCCCAAATGCGGTTCGCCGGTGCGCTCGCGCAAAATCCGCAGAGGCAGTCTTTTATATTTTTGCGACAAGACAAACGATCCTGAATGCGATTTCACAAGCTTTGACCTGCCCATCGACGGCAAAAACTGTGAGACCTGTAACAGTTACATGGTGTTAAAGCGTTTCCGCGGACGAAGCTATGAGCGTTGCTCCAACAAGGAATGCCCGACGAACAAAAAGACAACGACAAAGAAAAAAGCTTAAATGGACGAATACCTTGAAAAAAATGACAACTCCCCGGCGCGTGTCGTCGTCCTGGGGGCGGGACTTGCGGGCGCTGAAGCCGCGCTGACGCTCGCGCGGCTGGATGTCCCTGTGACCTTGATTGACATGAAGCCCAACAAGATGAGCGAAGCCCACGGGTCTCCCCATTTTGCGGAGCTTGTCTGCAGTAATTCGTTAAAATCTAACCGGCCGGATACCGCGCAGGGTTTATTAAAAAGGGAACTTCGTCAATTGCAGTCGCAGCTTTTGAAGATCGCGGACATGACGGCTGTCCCCGCGGGTGGCTCCCTGTCCGTGGACCGCGAATTATTTTCTTCGCGGGTCACCGAAGAAATTCGATCGAATCCTTTAATTACGCTCGTCGAAGAAGAAGTTGAGTCATTAGAGGTACTCTTAGCGGAGCATAAGCTTGTCATCGTCGCCACAGGGCCTTTAACCTCCGGAAAGCTCTACGAATCCATTGAACGCGTGACAGGGGAGGGGGGCCTTCATTTTTATGACGCCGTCGCCCCCATTGTTGACCCTGACACCATCGATCACGACCATACCTTCTTGGCCTCACGCTACGGCAAGGGGGGCGCGGATTATTTGAACTGCCCCATGAACGAGGGAGAATACAAGGCGTTTCGGGAGGCGCTCGTGAACGCCCATAAGGCAGAGGTCCACGATTTTGACGATGTCTATTTCAAAGACTGCCAGCCGATTGAAACACTGGCGAGCCGCGGTGAGGACACGATGCGCTTTGGCCCCCTGCGCCCCGTCGGCCTCATGGATCCTAAAACGGGTAAAAGACCCTACGCCTGCCTTCAGCTTCGTCGAGAAGACCAAGAGGGCGCCATGTGGTCCTTGGTCGGATGCCAGACGCGTCTGACCTTCCCCGAACAGCGGCGTGTCTTCGGACTCATCCCCGCGCTTTCACATGCTTCTTACTTTCGCTACGGCGTCATGCACCGCAACTCTTTTTTGAAGGGACCTTCCGTATTAAAGGAAGGATTAGAAAGCAAGATCCAAGAAGGCCTCTATTTTGCGGGTCAGCTGTCGGGTTTAGAAGGTTATGTGGAGGCCATCGCCTCGGGACTTGTGGCGGCATTTCAGGCCGCCTCCCGCGCCTTGGGGCATGATGAGGAGACCCGGCAAAAGCTCATTCCCGATAAAAAGACGATGATAGGGGCTTTGATCGACTGGGTGACAGCGTCGGAGCCCTCTGACTTCCAACCGATGAACGCGAACTTTGGCCTTCTGCCACTCGACGACCTAGGCGTGCGCGTCAAGAAAAAAGATCGCGGCAATCTACGCATGCATCGCTCCGATCGGAGCCTTCAAAAAACCATTGGGCGGATGGCTCAAGCCTTTCCGATGGACCAAAAGACCGCGTCCTACCATTACTATTTGCCCGACGAACTGATCGCCCATCACCCGGCCGAACAGCGCGATCATTCGCGCTTGTTGGTGATGCGCAATAATGAATTAGAGCATCGCGAATTCTTTGAACTTCCCGCATTGTTAAAACCCGGCGATTGTTTAGTCGTAAACGACACGCGCGTCCTGCCTGCAAGACTTTTGGGGCACCGCGATCAGACGGGAGGCGCCGTTGAGTTTTTACTTTTGGCCCCCACCGAACAGGACACCTGGCGCGTGCTGGTGAAGCCCGGAAGAAACGCGAAGATCGGCGAACGCATCATCTTTTCAAAGGATATATTAGAAGCCGATGTGATCGACATCACGGAAGATGGTTCAAGAATCGTACGTTTCATTTACGATAATGACTTTGACACGCTTTTAGAAACGCTCGGAGAGGTGCCCTTGCCGCCTTATATCCACGAGACCTTGGACGATCCCGAACGCTACCAGACCGTGTATGCCCATCACAAAGGTTCCGCGGCGGCGCCAACCGCCGGGCTTCATTTCACAGATGAGCTTTTGTCCGACATTGAGGCCATGGGGGTCAAGATCGCAAGACTGACGCTCCACGTCGGCGTGGGGACTTTTCGTCCCGTGAAAGAAAAAGTGATTACGGATCACGCCATGCATCGTGAGTCTTTTTCGTTAAACGAAGAGGCCGTTTCAACGATCCTTGAAACCAAGGCAGAAGGCGGACGCGTGATCGCGGTGGGGACGACGAGTTGCCGTGTATTGGAAAGCGTGGCGCACAGGCTTTACGAGGGGACAGGGGAGAAGGATAGCCTTGAGCTCCTTTATCCTTGCATGGGGGAGACCGAGCTATTTATTTATCCCGGCTTTGATTTTCGTGCGGTGGACTCGATGATCACGAATTTCCATCTTCCGGGTTCCACCCTCCTCATGCTTGTCTCGGCCTTCATGGGGCGTGAAAAGATGCTTTTTGCCTATCGTACGGCCGTGGATATGAATTACCGCTTCTTTAGTTTTGGAGACGCGATGTTTTTGGAACCTGTAAGGGAAAGGGAGTGAATGATTTGTCTGCCGTAAGCTATGAATTGAAACATGTCTGCCAGCAAAGCGGTGCCCGTTACGGCGTGGTCACCACCCCGCATGGCGCATTTGAGACACCGATCTTCATGCCGGTGGGCACGCAGGCGACCGTCAAGACGATGACGCCCGAGGAGTTAAAGACGATCGGGGCCAAGATTATTTTGGGCAACACCTACCATTTGTGGATGCGCCCGGGGGACGCGATTGTAAAAAAAATGGGCGGCCTGCACCGCTTCATGCATTGGGATCGCTCTATTTTGACGGACAGCGGTGGCTTTCAAATCTTTTCTTTGGCCAAACCGAAAGACATTGAAGAAGAAGGCGTTCATTTTCGCTCTCATATTGACGGCTCCAAACATTTTCTCACCCCTGAAAAATCGATTGCCATCCAGGAGGCTTTGGGTTCAGACATCATGATGCAGTTAGATGAGTGCACCCCCTGGCCGGCGGAGGAATCCTACGCAAAAGAATCCTTGGAACGCACGACACGTTGGCTGGAACGCGCGGTCAAGGCGTGGAGCCAACCGCATAAGCAGTCGCTTTTTGGCATCGTCCAAGGCGGCACCTATGAGCATCTGCGCATCCAGAGCGCGAAGGAGATCACCTCTTTCGACCTGCCGGGTTACGGCATCGGGGGCCTTTCGGTCGGAGAGCCGGCGGAACTGATGTACGCCATGCTGGAAGCGATCATGCCCTACATGCCCAAGGATCGGCCGCGCTACCTCATGGGGGTCGGCTCGCCCGACTACCTGGTAGAAGGCTCCGTTCGAGGGGTGGACATGTTTGACTGTGTCTTTCCCACGCGCCTCGGCCGCAACGGCACGGCCTTGACCTGGGACGGGCGTGTTGTCATACGAAACGCCCCGCACCGCGAATCCGACATGCCCCTTGACCCTTCCTGCGACTGTTATGTCTGCCAAAATTACTCAAGGGCCTATCTGCACCATTTGATCCGGAGCGGTGAGATTTTGGGGCTCCGCCTTTTGTCCTGGCATAACCTGGCTTTTTTGATGCAACTGATGGAAAAAATACGCCAAGCCATCCAAGAGGATCGCCTCTTATCCTATCGTGATGAGTTTTTTATGCGTTATCGCGTTTAAAGCTTACGAAATACAAAATTTATGTTAAACTCATTGTGGCCCGGCGCTTCGCCCGGCCCCCTGATATTGAATCTTAAGGAGGATCATCATGACCTTAATCCCTTTGCTGCTTGCAGCGGCCCCGGCTGATCCGGAAGGACAAGGCGGAGGCATTCTGAGTCTGCTTTACACCATGTTGCCGTTTATTCTCATCGTCGGCGTCATGTACTTTTTTACCATCCGTCCGCAGAAGAAGCGCGAGAAGAAGTTGAAAGAAACCATCGCGGCAATGAAACCGGGCGATAAAGTGATGTCCATCGGCGGCATTGTCGGCCGGGTGGCAAATATCGCAGATGATGAAGTGACCATTTACTCGGGGGTGGCCAACACCATGCTTACTTTCAAAAAGACGGCCATCAGCACGGTATTCCCGAGAGAATCTGAAATCGAAGAATAACCCCTTTTTGGCCCTTTTGTCAGACAACGGCGCGTTGCCTTAGGGTGGCGGGCCGTTTTGACTTTTACCAATGTCGTATAATAGAAGGGCGCAACACTTGATCCCGACGTCATGGACACCAAGATAAGGGAGTTATTGCTTTATTGGGACTGATTTCACGACATAGCATAGACGCGGTAGTCGAGGCAAATGACATCGTTGAGGTTGTTTCCTCCTATGTGATGCTCGACAAAAAGAGTGCGTTGAATCACTTCGGACTCTGCCCCTTCCACGAGGAGAAAACGCCTTCTTTCAGCGTGTCTCCCGGGAAGCAGATCTTCTATTGTTTTGGCTGCCAAAAGGGCGGCAATGTCATTAAGTTCATACAGGAAATCGAACACCTGTCCTACCCTGAGGCCATTCGTTTTTTGGCCGAACGCGCAGGGGTCGCCATTGAAGAGACAGAAGACGACGAATGGAAAGAGCGCTATTCAAAAAGACAAAAGGCCTATGAAGCTTTAAATGAAGCGGCAGGCTTTTATTACCAGTCACTTGAAAGTGATCCGGGACGTGAAGCCCGAGACTATCTTGCCCGCCGCGGCGTCGACCGCCGACTGTACCGTCGCTACGGCCTGGGCTACGCGCCCTCTAAAGGTGACAGCCTGTACCGTCACTTAAGGGCAAAGGGCATCCCTGATGAGGCGATGCTTGACGCGGGATTAATCCTGCCCTCCCAGCGACAAGACGACAGTTATTACGATTTTTTCAGACATCGCGTGATGTTTCCCATCATTGACACGGCCGGCCGGGTGCTTGCCTTTGGCGGCCGCGCCATGGTAAACAAAGGCCCGAAATACATCAACACTTCGGAAACGCTCGTATACCACAAGGGGCGCCATCTGTTCGGCATGCCTCAGGCGGCAAAATCGGAGTCCCATGCTTTTTTATTAGTCGAAGGCTATATGGATGTACTGGCCCTTGCCCGGGCGGGGATTACATCTGCGGTGGCGCCTTTGGGAACGGCATTAACCGCCTACCAAGCGAAATTGATCGGGCGCTACAAGGAAGCGGTGTCCATCCTCATGGACAGCGACCGCGCGGGCACTGAAGCCGCTTTGCGTGCCGGCGAACGCCTGGATGAGGCCGGTATCCGCTCACGCTACATCCTGTTAAAGGGGGCCAAAGACCCCGACGACTACCTTCAATTATTCGGACGTGAGCGCCTTCTGGCCGCCCTGGATGAGACCTATGACCGCACAGGCTACCGCCTTGCCTTATTGAAGCAGCAGACCGAGGATTCCATCGGCGTGCCCAAGAGGGATTACCGTGACAAGGCGCTTGACCTGCTCGCCCAAGAACCTGACAGTACGAGGCGTGAATTGTACGGCGGCCACCTGGCCAAGGAATTGCACATCAGCCGGCGCGCGGTCACAGAAGAGATTGAGCGGCGGCGCAATCTGTTGCAAAAAGAGGAAGGGACCGCGTCAGGGCAAGAAGAAGTCAGACTCGTGAAAGGCGTAAAAGCAAAAGATCCTTCCATGCCGACAGTGTTGGAGCTGACGCTTTTGGTCATGCTGGCGAATAATAACCGCCTGGTCGATCTTGGACCCAATCTGCAAAAGGAACTGCCGGAAGGCTACGCCTTAAATGACGAGGTGCGGGAATTATTAATGTCGGACGCACTTTTGTCGGGCATCACGGAAAGCGATTTCAACGGCACTTTTGCCAAAGGCATCGCGGCCCAAAGCATCCGGGACGCAGGTGACGGAATATTGACAGCAGCCTCGTTGCACACTATAGTGGATAACATTCTGGTCCATGACGAAAAGGAAGATGAACCGGGAAAGAATCAAGAGAACGATAACGATCCTGATCGGGTCCATTCAGCCATCCAGCAGCAATTCCACGCGATCGAAGAAAGCAGGCTATCACCTGAGGCGGAAAGGCGAGTCTATCAGCAAAAGCTCTCCGAACAGCGCCTGGTGAACTGGAGAAGAGAAGCATCGCGATTGAATGAAATGGCAAGGGAACTTGAACTTGAAGGGCAAGATGAGGACGCGGGAGAATATTATGCGCGCGCGGCGACATTAACAACAGCCGCATTTGCGTATCGAATGATGTTGCGGGGGGAAGAACGACTGTGAACGATTGTAAAAATGAATTGAATTTAGATAGTTGGCGTACAGCGGCGGCGCGGACGGTGTCCATGATGACAGGCCTTTTGCATCTGCCCGAAGCCGAGGACGACCCAGGGGCCACACCGGCCATGCCATCCGAGATGATGTCGCTTAACCACTACAAGGCACAAGGCGATGCCCTGAACGTCACTTCAGAGGACGAACTTAAACTTAAGCTTGAGCCTATCTTCGAGGAGGATGTCACAAAGCCGCCATCTGAGGAAGAAGCCGAGGAATTGGACACCGATTTTTCAGACGGCGAAGAAGAGACCCTCGACGACAGCCTGTACGAAAAAGAAGAAGAGGATCTTGACGACGAAGATGAGGATGAGGTCGATGAAGAGATGCTGTTAGAGCGCATCGGCGACATCGACATCGATCTGGCCGTCATTTACCCTCTGATCCATCACGGAAAAGACAATGACAACGAACTCGAGCAGCAGGATATCCTCGATTACCTGGAGCGCATTAAATGGGACGAGGAGCGTTTGGAAGACGTCATCGTCATGCTCGAACGCGCGGGCATTGAGGTGATCGACGAGGATGAAGTTGAACGCGAAATGCGTGAGCGCGACCGCAATAAGAAGGCAGAGGCCTTTAATGACGCCATGATCGTGGACGACCCTGTGCGCATGTATCTGAAGGAGATCGGCAAGGTTGAACTTCTGACGGCGGATGAGGAAAAAGAACTGGCCGCGCGCATGGAGGCCGGGGACTGGGCCGCTAAACAGCATTTGATCGAGGCGAACCTCCGATTGGTCGTCAGCATCGCCAAACGCTACACAGGACGTGGCATGCATTTTCTGGATCTCATCCAAGAGGGCAACTTGGGGCTCATCAAGGCGGTCGACAAATTCGACTACACCAAGGGCTTTAAGTTCAGCACCTATGCCACCTGGTGGATCCGCCAGGCGATTACACGCGCCATCGCCGACCAGGCGAGAACGATCCGCATCCCGGTGCATATGGTGGAGACGATTAACAAACTGATCCGCATCCAGCGCCAGCTGGTACAGGAATTAGGCCGTGAGCCTGAGGTGGAAGAGATCGCGGCCGAGATGGCTCTCACATCTGACAAGATTCGTGAAATCATGAAGATCTCTCAGGAACCTGTGTCGCTTGAAAAACCGATCGGTGAGGAAGAAGACAGTCATTTGGGCGATTTTATCCCGGATGAAGACGCGCCGTCGCCGGCCGATCAGGCGGCGTCCACCCTGTTAAAAGAAGAATTGACCAAGGTGCTGTCAGGACTCACCCCGAGAGAAGAGAAGGTGCTTCGCCTGCGCTTTGGCTTGGATGACGGCCGTACGAGGACTTTGGAAGAAGTGGGGCTTGAGTTTGACGTGACGCGCGAGCGCATCCGCCAGATTGAAGCCAAAGCTCTAAGAAAGATGCGCGGCCCCAATATGAGCGCGAGACTTCGCGAATACTTAGAATAATGGAGGGGAGACTCGGGCTCCTTTATCACCTGGTACGTGAGGCTTCTGGCCGCCGTCTTGTCGACATCGGCTCGGATCACGCAACTGTCCCGATTGAATTACTAAAAAGCGGCGCCATTTCCCAAGTGCTTGTCACCGATGTGCGAAAGGCGCCGCTTCTTGTCGCCCAAAAACGCGCCAAAGATGAAAGGATCACCCGTGGTTTTGCGTCGCAATTGACAGACGGTCTGCACGATGTGGATCTACTAAATGAGGATGTCGTGCTCATCAGCGGCATGGGAGGGGAGACGATCGCCCGTGTCTTGGAAAATGACCTGGATAAACTTCATATTCCCAAACGCTTCATATTGCAGCCTCAAAGCAAGGAGGAAGTGTTAAGGCGGACGCTGGCCGAACTTTCTTTAAACATCCGAGAAGAACATTTAATCGAGGATGAAGATCAGCTGTACCTGGTCATGGTGTGTGAAAAAGAAGATAACACCCAATTGAAGGGGGATCCGTTGGATTATTTTTTTGGCCCCCGCATTTTACAAAAACTAAGAAATTTTGAAAATGAGCGTCACGCAATTGACCCAACATACCGGCTTTATATTGGAAGGCGGCTTCGCCGACTTATGAAAGCCTCCCCCTATGATCCTTCTTCTTTGGAACTGTTGGAACAATTTAAAGATCGGTTTGAAGCGGACAAGTTCGTTTCGTATAATGATGGAGATCAATGACTGAGTCAGCCGGATGGTCGCGGTGCCATTTCGAAAGAAAGGCGCTGAGGAAAGTCCGGGCTCCCAGGGCAGGATGCCGGTTAACGGCCGGTGAAGGCGACTTCAAGGACAGTGCAACAGAAAGAGACAACCGGATTTATCCGGTTCAGGTGGAAAGGTGAGGTAAAAGCTCACCGGTGTCACGGCAACGTGGCAGCCATGCAAACCCCATCCGGAGCAACGCCGTGGAGGAACAACTGTCGCCCGCAGGTTCCACGGAGGCGGCTAGAGCCTTTCGGCAACGAGAGGTCGAGATAAATGACCGTTCAAGACAGAACCCGGCTTACAGGCTGACTCAGATGATCAATGACGGTTTGAGATGGGAGCGATGATGAAGGAATTGCCGCACGGAAGATTCACCCTTCGGCCTGAGCAAAAGCTATTTTGGAGTGACCGATGGTTGCCCTTTATGGCGTTTATTGTGCCGTTTGTCATCTTAGCCTCGGCGTACGCCGCCCTCCAGGTGTTTCCCTTTGGCAACCGCCATATGCTGACGGTGGATTTGTTTCACCAGTATGCGCCTTTCTTTTCGCTGTTTCGAGATAAAATACTACAAGGGGGCTCCTTTTTCTACGCCCCGACCATCGGGCTTGGGACAAACTTTTACGCGCTTTTTGCCTACTACTTGGCAAGTCCCATTAACTTGCTCCTTTTGGTATTTCCGGCAAGCTGCTTAACTGAGGCCATATTCTCCATCACGCTCATTAAAATCGGGCTTTCGGGCCTTAGTTTCTATCTTTACCTGCGAACGAGCTTTCGAAGAAAGGGCGCGCTCGCGGTAGCCTTTTCAACCTTTTACGCGCTCTCAGGCTTTGTGATTGCCTATTCCTGGAACATTATGTGGCTCGATGCCCTGATCTTGTTGCCCGTGTTACTTTTAGCGATTGTCCGGCATGTCCGTGATGGCAAATGGATTTTATATCCCGTGTCCGTGGCGCTCCTATTAAGCACAAACTATTATGTGGCCTTTTTTGCCGCGATCTTCACAGCGCTTTACTATCCGATTTTGTTGCTGCGTTACACGGGCGACCGTCAGCATAAAAAACGGCTGGTGAAACTCCTGCAGACCCTAGGGCTTACCCTGATCGGCGTAGGCCTTTCGGCCGTGGTGCTTTATCCGACTTGGAAGTCGCTTATGATCACCTCGGCGGCAGGCGACGCGTTCCCCAAATCAGTGGAACTGTTAGGTCGGCCTTTGGCGTACCTTGGACAGTTGTTTCCTTTCTTGCAGCCGACCGTCCGCTCGGGCTCACCCAACCTGTATTCGGGGCTTTTTATCCTGATCTTATTGCCGATTTACTTTCTGTCCCATCGCATACGCCTGCGTGACAAGCTTTTGAACGGCCTGCTTTTACTGTTTCTCTTCTTATCCTTTGACACCAATGTCTTAAACTTCATATGGCACGGCATGCATTATCCGAACCAGCTACCTTTTCGCTATTCATTTGTCGTCATCTTGCTCCTGTTAACGCTTGCCTACGACGGGCTGCGCTCCACCCGAGAATTCCGACCGACTGAAATCGGCCTTTTGGGGATCTCGCTTGCCATCATCATCCCCGTCGTGATGACGCTTGAACCCGATATCAAACTCTCCCCCTGGTCCCAATGGGGCGCCATTGTCCTGATGCTGCTTTACGCCATCTTGTTTTCGTCTTTTAAATCGAGTCGTTTCCGCCGCCGCTTCCATGTGAACCTGCTGTTGGCGGTCATGCTCTTTGAAGTCACTTTATCCACTTTTTCAGGGCTCTACCATATGGATAAAAATGAGTACTACGGCAGCCGTGACGGCTATTCGGCGGGCCTCACGGTTCAGTCGATCCGCGAGGCTGTCCGCCAGGTGGAAAAACTTGACGCGACAACCATCAGCCACCGTGTTGAGACAAGGCCCCACAAGACATCGAACGATCCCGCGCTTTACGGTTACAAGGGTTTGTCAATGTTTTCGTCCAGCTCGCCGAAGGCGCCGGTGAAGTTCTTCAAAAACCTGGGGCATGTGAATAACGGCATCAACAGTTACCAATACCGCGGTGCCACCCTGTTCACTGAGGCGCTCTTTGACATCCGCTATGTGATCGCGCGCGAGAAGCCCGACTTCTTAGAGACAGAACGAATCATTGTGTTGGGCAATGAAGAGGTCACGGTCTACGAGAACCCTTATGCCTTCCCGAAGGCCTTCCTGACCGATCCTTCCGTTTTAGCGTACGAGAGTACGGCGGGGAATCCTTTTCGCGCCCAAAACGATCTAGTCAAGGCGCTTTCAAGTGACGCGGGGACGCTTTTTCACGAAATGGCTCACGATGAAGTGAAAGGGCCGTCCTTTTCAGGGCCGGGCTCAGGGGGGGTGTCCTTTTCCTTTACTGAGTCAAAAGAAAAAACACTTCGCACATATACCATCACCTGGGTAGCAAAACGCACAGAGCCGCATTACTTAAACCTTGATTTGCACGGCCACGACACGGAAACAGTCGAAGTCGATTACGGGGCGACGCATATTAAGGTGAAATCGCATAAGCGAGGCATAGTGGAGCTTGGCACAATTCAAGAAGGCCAAGCCTTCCGGTTGACGGTGACGCTTTCTGAAAAAGCGCCGGCCACGGGCAACTTTGAAGCCCGCGTGGCTTCACTGGATCCTGAAGTCTTAGAAAATGTCTCAAGCGAGGCAAGACAAGCTGCCATGCATTATCGCACGGAGCATGATGACTGGTTTGAAGGCAATATCAACGCTGAAGGGGAAAGTGTGCTCCTTTTAACCATGCCCTACGATCCGGGTTGGACGGCTTATCTGGACGAGGAACCCGTCGACATCGAACAGGTCGATGACGCGCTCATGGCCATCCGCGTCCCGAAAGGGGATCACCGAATCTTCTTTGCCTTTTTGCCCGTGGGCTTTAACGAAGGCCTGATGGTGACCTTGGGCGCCCTTTTACTGTTTGTGATCCTGATGACGATTCAGTTGGCGCTTCGCGTGTACAAAAAAGAGTGGAGTCTTCCCGTTATGGGAAGATTTAGAAGGAACAATGAGGATGTATCTTTAACAGAAGAAGAAAACGATGAAAATCGAATCGATGAAGGAGAAAGTGAATGAAAGAAGTGAAATTTTTCTATTGTGAAGTATGCGGCAACCTGACGTATCTTTTGAATGAAGGTCCGGGCGAGATGGTCTGCTGCAATCAGCCGATGACGCTCCTTGTGGCCGGTGTCACGGACGCCGCGACCGAAAAGCATGTTCCCTTTGTAACGCGCGAAGCAGGCAAGATCGATGTCGTGGTAGGGGAGGTCGAACATCCGATGATCCCTCAGCACTACATTACCTGGATCGCCGCCGTGCAAGGCGACAGCGTGAAGTTTGTTCACCTGCATCCGGGAGAGCCGCCTAAGGCGTCCTTCTGCGTGGAAGAAGGCCCTGTGACGGTCTATGAGTACTGCAATCTGCACGGGCTTTGGATGGCGGAAGCGTAACTAAAAAGACGCTGATTGAAGTTTAAAAGACGCATGGAAACGGGCGCTATGGGCGCCCGTCTTCCATTCCCAAATTTTTAAATAATTCTTGTTTTTCTTTCGGCGAGAGTTCTCGAAGTTCACCTTCTTTCTGTGAGCCCAAAGTGATGTGCATCACTCGCACGCGTAAAAGATCGATGACCTCAAAGCCCAAGGCTTCGCACATCCGCCGGATTTGTCGGTTGAGCCCCTGGGAGATGACGAGATGAAATGTTCGCTCGGCGGTTTGCCAGGCGCGGGCGGGGAGGGTCATTTGATCCTCGAGCATGACGCCTTCGCGCATGTTATTTAAAAAGGATTCATCGATCGGGCGATCGACTGTCACACGGTATTCTTTTTCATGGCCGAAGGAACTGTGCATGATGCGGTGCGCAAGGATTCCGTCGTCGGTTAATAGGATGAGACCGCGCGAGTCGCGGTCCAGCCGTCCGACGGTGAAGATTCTTTTATGATAGTCAATGTAATCGATGATGTTGTCGCGCCTTTTAGGGTCACTGGTGCAGGTGATGCCTGCCGGTTTATGAAAGACCAAGACGACCCGTTCGTCGTCCGGGATAGCGACGATGTCCTTACCGTCGACTGTGACCCGATCGCTTTTTTTAATCGTCATCCCCATCTGGGCTTTTTCACCGTTCACCATGACGCGGCCTTCTTCGATCAGTTGATCCGCACGCCGGCGACTGCAGTGACCGGAGGAGGCGATGTAACGATTAATTCTCATCGGCTGTCTCACTGTCGTAGACATCCTTCATGAAGGGGCGCGTCTTCGTGACATCTGATGCGTAGGGGATGAGGAGTTTGAAGGATGAGCCCTCATCTCGGATACTTTGGGCGGAAAGCTCATAGCCGAGCTGTTTTGAAATTTCACGCGCGATGGACAGGCCGAGCCCCGTTCCCGGTTCTTGGTGGGCCTTGTCTTCCTTGTAGAAGCGGTCAAAGACGTGGTCAAGATCCTCCGGCTCGATGCCGGATCCCGTATCCTCCACCATGATGGCGGCGCCGTTGTACTGGGCATGGGTCCGGATGGTGATGCGACCGCCTTCGGGGGTGAATTTCATGGCGTTGTCAAGTAAGATCACAAGAATCTGTTCAATGCGATCGCCATTTCCCCATACGAGCGGCAAAGCGGTTTCAGTTCCTTCAATATTGAAATGAAGTCCGTGATCCATGATGATGCCTGAGAAATTGTTAGCGACTTCACGGACGACATCGTTTATGTCAATGGCTGTCTGGATGACGGGAGTGGAATCGGCTTGAATTCTTGACAGTTCGAGCATGTCATTGATGAGCCTTGACAGGCGCATGGTTTCGCGCAGCAGGATTTCATGGTAACGTTTCTGGTCTTTCAAAGAAGGCACCATTCCCTCCACAAGAGGCTCCAATAGGCCTCGCATGGCTGTCAAAGGGGTGCGCAGTTCATGGGAGACGTTCGCGACATAGTCGCGCCTTGTCTGCTCTAAGCGCTCTGCCTGCGTGATGTCGCGGAATAAGCCCACGGCGCCGTCAATGGTCTGCTGCTCACCGATCAGGGGCGTGATGACGACCTCAATCTGGCGATGGTCTTTGGCGATGACACAGGTGACTGATTTTTTCTCGTGAATAGCTTCGGTGAAGAAATGATCGATACGGGCTTCCTGCAGGAAGTTGCGCGGTTTCGTGTGGGCCTGATAATCGCGATCGAGACCGAAGACCGTGTAGATGCGGTCATTGTACTGCGTGATCTCGCCGTGCCGGTCCACAGCCACAATACCCTCGCCGAGGCTTGTGAAGATTTGCTCTAAATGGTTCGTCTGATCGCGCAGTTGCTGGAAGGACTCTGACAAGTCTTCGGCCATCTTGTTGATGGTGCGCGCCAAATCGCCCATTTCACCTTCTTGCATTTCATCCGCTCTTCTTGAAAAGTCCCCCTGGCTCATGGCCAGTGTGACATTTCGTATGGATTCGATGGGGCGGACGATGTGGAAGGCCGCGATAATGACCGGGATGACCATGATGACCAGCACAATGAGTGAAGCGCTCAAAAGCGCAAAGTTGAGACTTTGGATGCCGGCCGTGATTTCCTTCATGGGTTGGACAAACACGGTGGAGCCGATATAGCCCTCGCTTTGTGAGCCGATGGGCACGGTCAAAAGAAGGAAGCGGTCGCCTGCCACGGGCAGGTTGATGTGGTTGATCCTGTAAGGATCGCCCGTTTCAAAGAGCTTATCGTGTTCTCTCATCACGATGGCGTCCAGGTCGTTCGCAAGGCCATCTAATGGTTCGGGGAGCGGCGTATGGTAGTCAATGCCCTTATCTTGGTCGACAATGTACACCCAGTTGCCGAATAATTCGTAGGCGTTTTCAACCAGGTCGACGCAAAAGGACATGCCCTCACCGTTAAAGGCGTTTTCCGCGATGATGTGCGCGCGGGGCAGGAGCTCTCTCGCCTTGATGCGGTTAAAGACGGGATTGGCGACAAAACTATAAAAAATAGCCGTCAAAACGGTCCACAGCATGATCGCCGCGATGAGGAGCAGGAAAATTCGACGGACAAAGAAACGATTTTTCATCGGACTAAATTAGCTGAGCGTCTCGAATTTATAACCGACGCCGTAGACCGTGATGAGACCGTATTTCGGATGGTCGCTGTCAATTTTCTGGCGGATGCGCTTGATATGCGTATCCACCGTGCGCGTGTCACCGAAGTAGTCATAACCCCAGACCTTTGAGAGGATCTGTTCGCGGTCCATGACCTGGCCGGCGTGCGAGGCGAGAAGATACAAGATCTCGACTTCTTTAGGCGTGAAGGCGACGATCTTGTTGTCCACCTTGACCTGGTAGTTGTCAAGGTTAATTTCCAAACCGTCAAAGCGGAGGATCGAAGGTTTTTGTCCTGATTCGCTGTCTTGAATCCGGCGGAACAGGGCCTTGATCCTGGCGATCACTTCGCGCGGGCTAAACGGCTTCACGATATAATCGTCGGCACCCAGCTCCAGCCCTAAGACGCGGTCGATTTCCTCGCCCTTGGCGGTCAGCATGATAATCGGCACATTGCTCGTCTTTCGGATCTCGCGGCAGACCTCGGTGCCGGACATCTTCGGCATCATGAGGTCGAGGATAATGAGGTCGGGTTTTTCCTGTAAGGCTTTTTCCAACGCTTCTTCGCCGTCGTAGGCGGAAGCATGGGGAAAATGCTCAGCGTCAAGGTACAGCCCGAGCGATTCATGTACGACCGGATCGTCGTCGCAGATCAGGATATGAGGCGTCGTCGACATGGGAACCTCCTGTAATTATCAAGGGTCATTTCTATAAACTGCCCATATTATATAACATGGCACGCGATATGCTAATGCGTGCTATTCTACACATATGTCGATTCTTGAAACACCTGATATTCTTTTTGAAGACAACCACCTCCTGGTGGCCGTGAAGCCCCCGGGTGTTATGTCGCAGGCGGGGCGTTCAGCGGCACCGGATATGCTGACGCTTTTAAAGCGCCATATCAAGCTAAGAGACCATAAACCGGGGGAGGTGTTTTTGGGGCTGGTGCATCGCCTCGATCAGCCGACCAGCGGACTCATGGTGTTCGCGAAGACCTCAAAAGCCGCCCGTAGGCTTTCGGAAAGCTTTCGGGGGAGAGATGTAAAAAAGCTTTATCTCGCGGTAGTACGGGGGATTCCCGAAAGACTTGAAGGCTCTTTTATGGATTATTTGTCCAAAAAGGTTGTGAACGGCCGCGTCATCCGCGATGATCAAGGTGATGAGGCGATTTTACAATATCAATGCCTGATGCAGGATAAGGCTAAAAATGAATCGCTTTTACTGATTAACCTGGTCACAGGTCGCCGCCACCAGATTCGCGCTCAGTTATCACTTCGGGGCATGCCTGTTTTGGGCGACAGGCGCTACGGCAAGATGGATTCACGCGACCGGGAAGTCCCGACCTTGGCCCTTCACGCGGCCGGCCTTTCCTTTATTCATCCTGTGAAAAAAGAAAGACTCACCTTTTGGCAAGGCCCCCAGATCAATCCTTCGTTTCCCAAAGCGTTGACCGAGCAGTTATCAGAGCCTTTATATTTTAATGATTTTTTACCCTAGACAGATAACTTGTTTTATAGGATTATAAAAAGGTCTTTTTTATTCGAATAAGACCCAATTAAATTAAATTGAAATTAGGAAAGGACATTACTTTATGCGTTTCAAAAATCTTTTTTCTCCGATTAAAATCCGAGATCTGACCTTAAAAAACCGCATCGTCATGCCCGCCATGGGAACCAAGTTTGCCAATGAGGACAGAACCGTTTCCAAGCAGCTCATCGATTACCATGTGGCCCGCGCCGAGGGTGGCTGCGCGCTCAATATTGTGGAGGTCGCAAGTGTTCACGGACCTTCCGCGCCGCGCTATTTTGTCGCTGTCTATGACGACCTGTTCATCCCGGGGCTAAAAGAACTGACCGACGCCATTCACGAAGCGGGCGGTAAGGCTTCACTTCAATTGTGGCAGGGAGGCTTGGCCGCAAGCTTTGACGAGCAATGCCAGATCTTACTCCCGTCGCCCATGCCGATTTCGGCAGAGTATACGATTCCTGCCGCGACAGTGGAACAAATCGCAGAAATCGTGGAATGCTACGGCCAGGCGACACGCCGTGCGGTGGAGGCCGGTTTTGACAGTTTAGAAGTACACGGGGCCCATAACTATATGTTCCACAGCTTCCTGTCACCGGGCTTTAATCACCGAACCGATGAGTACGGCGGCTCGGTGGAAAATCGCTATCGCTTCCCCCTGGCAGTGTTAAAGGCCGTCCGTGACAACATGCCCGAAGGGATGCCGCTTTTCATGCGCATCGGGGCGCACGACGATTTTCTGGAGAACGGACTTAGCATCGAAGAGGTCATCGATTTTTGTAAGAGAGCTATGGATATGGGCGTGGACGTGTTGGACGTCAGCCGTGGGAATATTGTCACTGCGGCGATTCAGTTTGAGGTACCTCCGATCGATCTGCCGCGCGGTTTCAATATTGAAAATGCCGCAAGAATCCGAAAAGAGACAGGTTGCCTGACCATGGGTGTTGGCCGTATTAACGATCCCGAATTTGCTGAGGATCTTTTGGCCAATGACAAAATTGATCTGGTCGCAATGGGCCGCGCTCAGTTGGCCGATGCCGCTTTCTGCCTCAAAGCCGAAAGGGGAGAGGTGGATGACATCCGCCGCTGTATTGGTTGTAACCAGGGCTGTTATGATGGTTTTGCGGACAAGTCTCGCCCGCATATCACCTGCCTGATGAATCCTGCGGTCGGCCGTGAGGCTGAGTGCATGTTGAAGGTTACGGATGCGCCTAAGACGGTGCTGATCGCGGGTGGCGGTCCGGCCGGTTTGGAAGCGGCACTCCTGTTGCACGAACGGGGCCATAAGCCGATCCTTTGCGAGATGAGCGATCGTTTGGGCGGTCAGTTCCTTTTGGCCGGCGAGGCGCCCCGCAAGCTTGAGATGAAAGAAGCTGTTCTGGCGATGGGCGCGCAGGCGATCCGCGTGGGTGTGGACGTGCGCATGAAGACCAAGGTGACGCCGGAGCTGATCGAAAGCATTAAGCCTGACGTCGTGATCAACGCGATCGGCGCAAAGCCCATGATCCTCCCGGTTCCGGGTTCGGATCTTCCGAATGTCGCGGACAGCCATGACGTATTGGACGGACGCGTACGCCCTGAGGGCCATGTCATTGTCATCGGCGGCGGCCTTGTGGGCCTTGAGGCAGCGGAGTACCTTTGTGCCAAAGGCTGTAAGGTGACGATCGTCGAGATGCTGGATGAGATCGGAGCGGACTTGGGCGATATCCGCAAGGTGTCTGTCTTAGGGAATATCCACGGCGCCTGCATCGATGTGAAGACGAAAACAAAAGTGATCGAGATTACAGGGAACGCGGTCCGTGTTGAACACGAGGGTCAAACCGAAGACCTCGCCTGTGACTATGCGGTCATTGCGGTGGGCGCGAAACCCAGGGACGGTAAGGACCTCGAGGAAGCCTGTAAGAGGCTCGGCATTGACTGGTATGTCATCGGGGATGCCCTGGAAGCCCGACGCGCGATAAATGCCATCTATGAGGCCAACGAGGTGGCACGAGCGATCTAAGGCTAATATTTTCGTAAGAAACAAAAAGGTCCGCAGGGGTTGAACTATTGCGGACCTTTTATTCTTTTTTTGATACGTTTTTTTACACGCTCGAATATTTCCTCCTGGGAATAGCGCTCAGTTGTTTGTTCAGCCTTAAGATCTGCTTCATCCAGCATCGATTCAATCGTATCTTGACACATTATGATCACCTCTGGTGGGTGTTATTCTAGCGCAGTTGTACGACCAAAAACAAAAAACGCAGACAAGGTTATTGCCCTTGCTGCGTTTTTTGGTGCCGGTGGCCGGACTCGAACCGGCACGGAGTTGCCTCCATCGCATTTTGAGTGCGACACGTCTGCCTATTCCATCACACCGGCAAATTCTTTTTGAGAAAACGGATCGCCCTTTCGGACGATCCGTTGACAGTGGTGGGGGAGAGTGGATTTGAACCACCGAAGTCGTTGACAACAGATTTACAGTCTGCCCCCTTTGGCCGCTCGGGAACTCCCCCATGATCTGTCAAATGGTGGGCCATCAGGGACTTGAACCCCGGACCGACCGGTTATGAGCCGGCTGCTCTGACCAACTGAGCTAATGGCCCGTCCCTGTCTGAGCCGCTCGCAATAAGCGACGAAAGTTATTGTATGTTAAATTTTCATCTGTGTCAATGCCATAATATTAATATCCAGCAACAATTATTTGCAATCTTAATCGCCCATCAGCATGGGCAATAAGTTCAGCAAACTTCATTCGGGTATTTAGTTCTTCAAATAAAAGATAACTGTTACACTAAGATCAGTCTTCTCTGGGCCAATTAGAGGAGGATAGTTTTATGGCCCAATTCAAACACCTTTCACTTTCAGAACGGATTAGCATTCAGAGCATGCTCAGCCAAAACGGCCTTTCTGCAATTGCTCGTGAGCTAGGGCGAGATCGCAAGACCATAGTCCGCGAGATCCAGCAGAATCGCACCTTTATCTTTATTGGCGCATATGGATTGCCAAAAAACAACTGTGACCTGCAAAGGCGTTGTCAGATCCGTCATCTTTGTGAAAACTGTATCAATCGGCGAGGAAAATGCTCATTGTGTGAGCTCTGTAACGAGCGTTGTAAGGAATTTGTTGTAGCCAGCTGTGTGCGGCTGAACAAACCGCCCTTTTGCTGTAATGGCTGCAGACGACAGCGAAGCTGCAATATCCACCGCTTCTTTTACGACGCTGAAAAGGCTCACTTCAAAGCACTTTCACGGCGCAAGGAAGCCAGAAGCGGCATCCTCTTATCTCAAGTTGAACTGGAACGCACCGACCAGCTGGTCTCACCGCTTCTTAAAAAAGGCCAGTCGATTCATCACATTTATATTCACCATGCCGATGAACTCTTCTGCTCAGAGCGTACTCTCTATACTCTCATCGACAACAACCTGCTGACAGCACGAAACCTGGATCTGAGACTCAAGGTCAAACGCAAAGTCCGCCGACTCAAGCCTGAGCATAAGGTTGACAAGGCCTGCAGGAAGGGCCGTACTTTCGAGGACTTCCGCCGTTTTGTGGAAAACAGGCCCGAACCAGCCGTGGTCCAGATGGATTCCGTCATCGGCAACATTCACAGTATTAAGGTGCTCCTGACCCTCTTCTTCCCTCAGGCCCAGCTGCTCCTGTGTCGGATCCACTACTACAATACCGCCCGCTCAGCTCTGGCTGCGATTGAAAGTATTGAGGCAATTCTTGGCCGGGAAACTTTCCAGCACCTTTTCCCGGTTCTTTTGACCGACAATGGTTCCGAGTTCAGCGACCCAAAGGCGCTGGAAAAAGACGGCCGTACCCGTATCTTCTACTGCGACCCGCAGCAGTCCAACCAGAAATCCCAGATTGAGCGCGCTCACCAGTTTATCCGGATGGTTCGGCCTAAGGGTGCCTCATTTGACAACCTCTCCCAAAAGGATATCGATCTCATGTGCTCGCATATTAATAGCTATAGTCGCGAGAGTCTGGGAAACAAATGTCCTTTTGATGTCTTCGAGTTCATTTATGGTCAGGGGATTTTGGGAAAGTTGGGTATTAGAAAAATAGAAGCAGACGAAATACTCTTAACCACCCGTCTGCTTCCATTACCCAAATAGCCGGTTCACCGGCTCAGAGAAGAGCTCCAATTTTGCTTCAAATCCGGATGGGCGTTTCGCTTTGCAAATCGAACACTCATTGAACGGATTCGTGTTAAAGTCGCTCTTTTCTCTGTTTTGTATATTCAGAATAGCACCTTTCAGGCAGTCTGCATAACAACAAATTTCATATTTCTTGAATTTTGGGACTTTACTTCTGCAAACGGGAATTAACGATTGCAATCAACCCAATTGGATTATATTACAATTGTGCGGCTGCTTGAACGATCTTAGTTTACTAATATTGTTCCCAATCTGTCTAGTAA
>DIRK01000004.1:0-270 GCA_002427535.1 Mageeibacillus sp. UBA5438
TGTAATGAAAGCCCGCGTCAGACAGGGCGGAGCCCGTCTGAGAGATTCTTTTTAACGACGATAAATCGACGTGCTCTTTCGGGATAAAGCCCTCCGCCATCAGGGCGTGCACATAGCTTGCCGAAAGGCCAAAGCAGGTGACTTTTTCTTCTTCCAAAATACGCCAGATATGCGCGGTGTCAGGATAAGAGGGATTTCCATCAAACAGCACGATGGAACAGCCCGTCCCTAAAGCGGACAGCATCCAATTCCACATCATCCAAGAACAGG
>DIRK01000004.1:503-6411 GCA_002427535.1 Mageeibacillus sp. UBA5438
TTTAGCTGGTTGACCAAAAGTCCCGCCTGTGACTGCGCCATGCATTTAGGTTTGCCGGTCGTGCCGGATGAGAACATGATGACAAGAGGGTGTGAGGCCGGTAAGGGTTCATAGACAAAAGGTTCACCCTTTTCTTTTGCCAAGTAATCCTCCCAGTGAATGCGATGCGGGATCCCATCACTTTTGTTCATGTCACCCGCGTAGTGACAAAGCACAACGCGAGTGATGGAAGGGATGCCCTTCACAATCTCGGCCGCCTTTTCGGTCACATCGAAGGGCTTCCCCTTATAGGTATAGCCGTCCGCGGTAAAGAGCAGTTTGGGTTCAATCTGACCCAGCCGATCGATGGCGGCTGTGACTCCGACATCTGTCGCGCAGGAACTCCAAATGGCGCCGACGGCCGAGGAGGCGAGCATCGCGATGACGGTCTCAGGCACATTCGGCATATAGGCCGCGACGCGGTCTCCCGGCACAATCCCCTCTTCTCGCATGCGCGTCGCTAAACGTTCTACCTGGTTTCTAAGTGCCGCCCAGGTAAAGCTTCTCCGCATATGGTTTTCGCCGCGAAAGATCAGGGCTATTTCTCTGTCATTGTGGTCCTTTAGGATGTTTTCAGCGTAGTTTAATACGGCCCCCGGGAACCATTTTGCGCCCGGAAATTTTGTCAGATCATCGACAACAGATGTGTAGTTTTCGGTGCTTCGAATCCCTAAAAATTGCCAAAGCTCATCCCAGAAAACCTCCGGCTTTTCAACGCTCCACTGATGAAGCGCCCGATAACCGGAAATATTGAGGCCATGCCGCTTTTCTAACCGGCGCATGAAAGCCAGCATGCGGGATTGCTCCACGCGTTCTTTTGAAGGACGCCATAACAAAGTTCGTGGGCTCATCATCCCCTCCTCAATTCCATGCGTTTTAACAGCTCACTCACCATGAAACTTGCGACATCGTCCGCAAATTTCCCGGGGCCGAAGCCCGCGTCACAGCCCAGCTCTTTGGCCAGTTCATGTGAAACGCGCGGTCCCCCGATCAAGAGCAAGAAGCGGTCCCGAAGCGACTCGGCCTCCAACAATTCCACGAGCTCCGTGATGTTATGGATGTGGACATCCTTTTGTGTCACGGTCTGAGAGACCAGCATGACATCCGCGTTGAACCGGATCGCCTCGCGGATGAAGTCTTCGTTTTCTACTTGACTTCCCAAGTTGCGCGTTTCGATCATGTCGTAGCGCTCTAAGCCATAGTGTCCCGCGTAGCCCTTCATGTTCATGATCGCGTCGATGCCGACGGTGTGCGCGTCCGTCCCAGTACTCGCGCCGATGACGCGGATCGGGCGGCCGAAATGCTCGCGGATGAACTGATCGGTTTCAGGAAGGGTCATGCGCGTGACGTCGGCTTCATGCACCACAAGCGCTGTATAATCGATGCTTTTATCGAGACTGCCATAGCAGATGAAGTGCGTAAAATCATGGTCAATCGCCTCATGCCAGGCGATGAGCGGTTCTTTTAATCCTAAAAGATGCAAAACTTCTTTTGCAGCCTCCACCGCGCGGTCATCGGAGGGAACAGGCAGGGTGAAGCTCAGTTGTATCCGGCCGTCGTCAAGTGTATCACCGTAAGGCCTGATGCGAGCGAGATCCGGTACGGGGGTTTGATCATTTTTCATCAGCAGGTTCCTCCTTTTATCTTTTCTTGCTCCTCCATGAACAGTTGGATGAAGGGATTGTCGTAGCGTTCATCTTTTCGAATGACGCCCGAAAGGCCCTTCCCGCCTTCGGGACGGCGCTTGATATCCGCAAAAAGTCCCTTTTCAAGCGATTGGAATAATCCGTCCCGGCGGATTGTTTCAAGAAGCGTGAGGGCGTCCGTTAACACCCGGTCTGCGCGCTGTTCCATAAGACCGCCTTGCCGAAATTCGATCTCCCCGCCTAAATCACGCATCGCGCGCCGGACATAAAGCGCGTTGTCGATCGCCTGGTAGCGGTCGGCCATATGCGGCGTATGGATGGCTTCGGTCATCATGCCAAGGAGTAGGAAGCGTTGGTCACTCAACACGGTGGCCACGTTAAACAAAGTATCTTGTACCTGCGCTTTAAAGATATTGCCCGTGATGTGTTTGGTCGGAGGCATGTATTTTAAGGGTGCGTTCGGGAAGATCTGCCGCGCCATCTGGGCTTGCGCCAACTCATAGATAAAGGAATTTTCCATGACAGGATCCATCTCAAAGGCGTGGCCAAGTCCCATCTGCTCTTCTCGCATGCCCGCAAATAGGGCAAATTGCTCATTGATCATCTGGGAGGCCAGGACGGTATGGGCCTCGCAAAAAGCGTCTGAGGTCGTGAGATAATTATCCTCTCCCGTGTTGATGATAATGCCCGAGGCCCCGTTGATCATGCGTGAAAAGTGCTGGTCAACGAGCGTACGCCGCATGTTGATGTCGCGAAATAAAATGCCGTAAAGCGCGTCATTCAGCATAACGTCGAGGCGTTCCATGGCGCCCATGACCGCGATTTCAGGCATAGAAAGTCCGGAGCAGTAGTTGCAAAGGCGGATGTAACGGCCGACTTCTTGGCCCGTTTCATCTAAGGCTCCCCGCATCAGGCGGAAGTTCTCCTGGGTTGCGGTCGTCCCGCCGAATCCTTCGGTGGTCGCGCCGTAGGGCACATAGTCTAAAAGGCTCTGCCCTGTGGTGCGGATGACGGCTACGACATCGGCGCCCTGCCGGGCGGCGGCTTTTGCCTGGACGATGTCCTCGAAGATATTGCCTGTTGCCACAATGGCGTAAAGCAGGGGACTTGGGCGTTCGCCGTAGCGCTCGATCAATGTGTCGCGCTCGTTTCGCCTCTCCCGAAGCTTTAACAGCGCTTCCTTGCCGTGTTCCTTACTCCACAGCTGACAGGCAAAGGGATCGTTTGTCTCAAGGGACAAAAGATCAATATCGCCTTGGGCGACAGCTTGCGCGAGTTTATTGGGCGACAGTCCGGTCGATAGCGCCCCCTGGGCGAGCCAGTAGGAGGCGCCCCGGGAGAGTACGCCTGAAGTGTGTAAATGTTCTACCACCACATTGGGCAACGGCACACCGTGCTCATCCACGCCGTCAATGCCAAAAAGCCGGCAGACCGCCCGCTCTACCGTGACCGTGGTGTCATTTTCGAGATGCTCGGTCACCTGTTCGGCGATTTCGAAGGCGAGTGTCTTCGCTTTTTTAATCTTTTGTTCGTCCAGTCGTAAAAATGCCATACGCGCTCCTGTTATTCCACTAATGCGAGAAAGTCACGGTCCATCCCCAGCCACTCACTGAGCTTCAGCGCGCCTTTGGGGATAGGCGCTGCCTCCTCGACCGTCTCAATGCTGTAATCCATGAGGGATTCGATGCGGCGGATGGCCTCTTCATCCGTCAGTTGTCCGCGTGTGCCCCCTGTCACTGAAAGGAGGACTTCCTCCGTGATGCCTCGGATCCTAAGATGTGCGATCGCCGGACCTTCAGGCGTTGGGTAATGCGTGGCAATGACAAGACAGCCCGTGCCCTTGGCAAAAAAGCGGCAAAGGGCTCCGACCAGTGCTTTGGCTTCCTCCGGATTGGTCCCCCGACAAGGTTCGTCAATGACACAAAAACAGTATTGCTCCTTTTGGCGCGCCACTTCCTCGCGCAGCCAGACGATCTCGGAGGCAAAAGAGGACAAGCCTTTCTTCGTGGTGTCAAAATGATCGGAGCTGTAGCTGATCGAGTCAAAAAGCGGTGACGCCGCGTAGTCGCATGGCGGAAAGTACCCCATATGAATGAGCGCCATGGAAAGCGTTAAAGCTTTTAAGGTGACGCTTTTGCCGCCCATATTCGGACCTGATAAAACGGTTGATCCTTTTCCAATCGCGACGGTCTGGCGTTCATAGGAGCTGCCACGAGAAAGCAACTGCTCTTCGATCAGGGGGTGGAAAAATTGCACTAAGATAATTGTCTCGCCGTTTTCCAAGATATCCGGCTTCGGCGCCCCCCAATGGATGGCTAAGCGCGCCTTGGCCAATGAAAAGTCAAGTTGTCCCACGGCTTCAAGATTTTCGGATAAGGAGGGCGTAAAGGGTGTGAGCGCGTCACAGAGCATCCTTCGCACACGCGTCTCTTCTTTTTCTTCTAACCTAATAATCTTGGCCCGCAACGTGAGGATTTTTTCCGCCTCCTCGGGACAATCTTCCATCTGTTGCTCAAGGGCCGCGCGCTCTTGGCGCAGCGCAGCTAATTTTTCGGAGTATTCGTCATACAGATAAAAGCCGCTGGTGCCCTGTCCTTTGGGGTCAAGGAGTGATTCAATTTCTTTTAGCGGCTTGATTGTGAGCCCTGTCTTTTCAAAAAGATAAGCGATCTCGGATAGTTTTCGTAAGAGCCTTACGGCCTGCTTGATCTCGAATAATTCAGTGACATCGAGCAGCCGCCGCTTTTCAAGCCCCGCGACCGTCCCCCGAAGATCGCGAAAATGAGTGAGCAGGCCCAAGGCGTCTTGGAGCTCTTTTGGATGGCGGTGGCAAAAGTCAACAAGTGTTTCGATCGTCGATAATTCCTTTTCAAGCGCTTCCCGCTCGCCGGGTCCGTAGTAGTGGTGGGCGGCTTTCAGGCGTCTTCCCTGAGGCGAACGGCAATCACAGGCTAAGAGCACTTCTGTGAGATTCAAACGTTCGCGATCTTGTCGGCTCATAAAAAGCATGGTGACACCCTCCCCTTTCTACCAGCCTGAGGCGCCCAGCTGGGCGACAGGCACTTCGATTTCAGATGAGACGGTGTGAATAAGTGAATCCACATCGACCGCATGGCCGTCCACGGCTTTCGGATTCACAATGACAAGGGGTAGCAAAAGCGGATGGAGTACATGCAGGGTCACGTCCCTTTGCGCGAGTCTTTTCATCGTTTGATCGTCGATAAAGTAGCGCGTACCGTCTTCCGCGACAAGCTTTATTTTTTCAAAGTGTTCACTGTTTAAAAGCTCTGAGACGACCCGTGAGGTCATAGCGCCCCGAAGCACCAGGACTGTATCGTCCGGAAGAAGTGCCTTTTTGATTTCTTCGCCATGGCCGATCAGGGCGGGTAATTCAAGGATGCGGCGGATTTCGCCGGGTCCGCTGAAGATGAGCACCCGCGCTTTGGGATGATCGCTGAAGGCATCCGACGCAAGGGCTCGCAGATCCTGATCGAGCGCGGGGCGTGTGAGGTTTGTAACTTGTTTTTTAATTTTGTGCGCAAGTTCTTCGATATTTGAGGCGTTGGCCATGCCTCCGACCAATACGACCGCTTCTGTGAGTCCGCCTCCGGCAGGCGAGTTCCGAGACAGTGCGCCGTCGACGAGCATCAGGCAGTCGGGCGCGAAGCTTCGCAGTTGCTGTTCTAACTGCGTAATGTCGCTTGCGATGGATGGGCCCGCAAGTTCGACAAATCCGTTGGAGCGCGCCTGCAAGATCGCCACCTCACCTTCCGCTGTACGAATTCCGGACAAGCTTAAAACTTCCAGCGACGCGTCTCCTCTCATGATCGAGCGGCGCGCGGTGGCGACAAGCTGTCCTTTTTTGACATACACGCGAGGTTTGACGTTGCCTGTGACCACGTCCTCCGGTTCGCCGTCACGCCCGATGGAGGTGATGGCCAAGGAACGTTTCGGCATTGCCTGTTCTGCGGCTCGCATAATGTGGTTTAAGGCAGTGGTTTTCCCGGCATCTTTTCCAAGGCCGACAATGGCGATGGATGAAAGCGCCTTTAGGTTCAGCTGCTCGGCCAATCGGATATGCTCACTCACACTCATCTTTTGTCTTACCTGTACTCCAAGTCCTTGTCGAGTGTTTGCTTGCGCAAGAGATCGCAGGGTTCTAAAGATTCTTCTTGTCCCGCTAAGAGTCCCGCCACACCGATCAGTTTGATCTCACGCTCTTT
>DIRK01000004.1:6573-16365 GCA_002427535.1 Mageeibacillus sp. UBA5438
TTGCATACCGCGCAGTGGCATTCGCTGGTGTAGCCCAGGGGCTGGGTGTAGGTGCTGATGACCCCTTCGTAGTTTCGAAGGACGACGCGTTCGGGACTTTGTGAAATGAGGTAGTCGGGCATGACGGGGATCTTGCCTCCGCCGCCTAAGGCGTCTACGACAAAGGTCGGGACGCAAAATCCTGAGGTATGGCCTCGGAGTGCCTCAACGATCTCGATACCCTTTGACACACAGGTGCGAAAATGCGAGATGCCGCGTGTCAAATCGCACTGGTAGATGTAATAGGGCCGCACCCTAATCCAGGCCAAGCCGTTCACCAGGTGGCGCATGACGTGGACACAGTCATTGATGCCCCGCAAAAGTACCGACTGATTGCCTAAGGGAACGCCGGCGTCGGCCAGCATGGCGCAGGCTTTTTGACTTTCAGGCGTGATTTCATTTGGGTGGTTGAATTGCATGTTAACCCAGACGGGTTCGTATTTTTTTAATAGGGCGCAAAGCTCAGGCGTGATGCGCTGGGGCATGACCACCGGTGTTCTTGTGCCGATGCGGATGATCTCGACATGCTCGATCGCGCGCAGTTCACGCAAGATGTATTCTAAGCGGTCGTCGCTCATGAGGAGCGCGTCGCCCCCGGAGAGCAACACGTCGCGGATCAGGCGGTGATCCCGGATGTAGTCGATGCAGGCATCGATTTCGGCCCTGGTTCGGGCCCCGTCTTTTTGCCCGGCAAGTCGCCTCCTTGTGCAGTGGCGGCAATACATGGAGCACATGTCCGTGATGAGCATGAGCACGCGGTCGGGATAGCGGTGGGTCAAGCCGAAGACAGGGGAGTCGCCCTCTTCGTGGAGGGGGTCATCTTGGTCCTCCGGCGCGGATTGCCGCTCCATGGCGGTGGGGATGGCTTGTTTTCGAGCGGGGTCATGGGGATCGTCGGGGTCGATCAAGGTCAGATAATAGGGGGTGATCGCCATGCGAAATTTTTGCAGGGCTTCTTCCACCCCGCCGATTTCTTCCTCGGTTAATGCCATGAGCGAAGTTAAACCCTCCAGGGTGGTCACCCGGTTTTTGACCTGCCATTGCCAGCTGTTCCAGTCTTCGTCTTTGACATCCGGAAACAACGCCTCCCGGCGGGGGGCGGCTGTCTTATTGATGTACTTGTCTTCTGCTTTCATGGCATCCCTCCCTTAAAGGTATGTTGTTTCAAATATGTTCCGCAGGGCTTCGCTTTCCCGGATCACCTCAATGGAGAAGTCGGCGTGATTTTTGGTGTAACCGTTGCCGATGATCATGGTGACATCTTTGCCAACACCTTCGGCGCCTAGAGCCGCGCGCGTGAAGCTTGTCGCCATACTAAAAAAGTACACGATGCCACCTTCTTTGGCCGGCAGGATGGATGACATCTCGGTGCCGTCGATGTTAACGACGTTGATGACGACGTCGTATTCTTCGCCGTTATTTAGGGCGAGCGCTTTGTCCAATACTTCGGTTGGATTTTGCGCGTCGGCGACAAAAAATGAATGTAAAAGTTTGTTGCGAAGAAGCTTGTCTTTGGGCCGGTCGTTGCGGCTCATTCCGACGACATTGCCCGAAGGGCCGACGCGACGCATGGCTTCATAAGCGCAGAGCATGCCGCTTTTTCCCCCGGCGCCGAGGATGAGTACGCTGTCTTTGGGTTTCACGATGCGTGCTGTCTGGGCGGGGGCGCCTGCGACGTCGAGGACAGCTAAGGCCAAATTTTCGCTCATGTCGCTTGGCAGTTTGGCGTAGATACCGCTTTCAAACAGGATGGCTTGTCCTTTGATTTCAACGCGCTCGATGGCAGGGTGAACGGCCGTGATCGCTTCAATCGAAAGAGGTGTCAAAGAAAGCGAGACGAGGGTGGCGATGCGGTCACCGACGGCTAAGTCGCGTCCCTTTAAGGCTTCCCCGATTTGGGCGACTGTGCCCATCAGCATGCCGCCTGAACCGGTGACGGGATTTTGCATTTTGCCGCGCTCGTTGACGATCGCCTTGATCTTGTCTTTGAGGCGCTCCTCGTCGCCTTCTGCTTCCTCCCACAGCTGTCGAAAGCTTGCCGCGTCAATGTTGAGCGCGGACACGTCGATCAGGATTTCGTTGTCGTAAAGCGTCATCGTGTTATCGATTTTTTGTGCCGCCTGCGGCAACAGTCCTTTTGGTTCCAGCACGCGATGCGCGCCGTATTTGCTTCCCATCTTCATCTTGTACTCCTTTTTAACGTGCCGGTAGTTGCAGCATTTCGCGCGCTTCGTCGGGGCTTGCAATGTCAAGGTTCATTTCTTTTGCGATGCGGACAAGCCGGGCGACAAGTTCGCCGTTGCTTGTAGCGTTAACGCGCCGACTGTACTGCAAGTTGTCTTCAAAACCTGTTCGGGGATGTCCGCCCATCGCCATGGCCATGACGTTTAAGGGCAACTGTTGCCGCCCCATAGCGGTGACGGTGAAGCTTGCGTCAGGGGGTAATGAATGCCGCATGAAAAGGAGGTCACGGGGGGTGGCGGCGGCGCCTCCGTTCACGCCCAGGACGAGGTTGAAATGAAGCGGGCGGTCGATATGGCCCTGGTTCACAAGGCGCAAGGCCATGTCGATATGGCTTTTGTCGAAGCATTCAAGTTCGGGCTTGATGTTTCTTTCCCGCATGCGGGCGGCAAATTCGATGATCATGTTTTCCGTGTTGACAAAGATCTCATCGCCGCCAAAGTTCATCGTGCCGCAGTCAAGGCTTGCCATTTCAGGGTTGAGTTCAGTGGGTTGCAGGCGTTCTGTTGCGGTCATGCCTGTCGCGCCTCCTGTGGATGGCTGGATGATGACCTTGGGACAGGCCTCCTGGATGGCGTCGATCAGCTGCCGGAAGCGTTCTTTATCCTGCGTCGGCGTGCCGTCGTCGTGGCGGGCGTGCAGGTGAATGATGGCCGCGCCCGCATCGGCGGCTGATTTTGCCTCCCGGACAAACTCGTCCACCGTGTAAGGCACCGCCGGGTTCATCTCCTGGGTGACCTCGGCGCCGCTAATGGCGGCTGTGATGATGATTTTTGACATGGATACCCCCTCTTTATGGATTGCGTTGTTTGTTTTTCGGTGTAATACAGGTGCCGGTCGCGCGGCAGACAAGGACAGGCTCTGTCAGCACTTCGGCGGCGGAATCTGAAATATCGGGACAAGGCGCGATGACGCGCCAGGCCTCAAAACTCATTTTGCGTGATGTATTGCCCTCTTCTGTGATTTTTCCTTTGACTTCGATGAAATCGCCGGCGTAGACGGGGGCAATAAAATCGACGCTGTCGTAGGCGCGAAACAATCCCTCATCGCCGTCCCGGCGGATGAGAAGTTCGGTCGCGACATCGCCGAAAAGCTTCAGCATATGGGCGCCGTCCACAAGCCCCCCTCCGTAGTGGGCGTCTTCGCTGCCGATGCGAACGCGTAGTGTCGTCTCAATCATGTTGTCCTCCTTTTTGCTTTTATGTTAAAAAAAGAAGCGCCGCCTATTTTCTTCAAAATACGCATAGCGCTTCATGCTTGGCATGACAGTAGGTCGTCCTTAGTACGCCTGCCAGGAATCGATGGGCGGGATCACCCGATCGTCCCTTCGGCGACGGACACTTCAGCCGGACCCCGATCCCGGGTGGGATATCAGGCCTACCAATCCGCCGCTCCTCTATTGTCGTTCAATTGTCAATATTCTGCCCGATAATTATACCTGATCTTAGGCGAGATTGACAATATGCATGAATAAATCCGGGATGAAAAAAGAACTGTTACTCGAGTTCAAAGGCGCCCGTGTAGAGCTGGTAGTATTGACCGCCTTCTTCGATCAATTGTTCATGGGTGCCGCGCTCAATGATACGGCCCTGCTCCATGACCATGATGACGTCGGCGTCTTGGACGGTAGAAAGGCGGTGCGCGATGACAAAGATGGTCCTCCCCTGCATGAGGGCATCCATGCCCTCTTGCACGATGGCTTCTGTCCGTGTGTCAATGGAGGAGGTCGCTTCGTCAAGGACCATGACAGGCGGATCTAAAAGTGCGGCACGCGCAATGGAGATCAGCTGGCGCTGGCCTTGTGACAGACCGCTTCCGTCGCCTTCTAACATCGTGTGGTAGCCCTTGGGGAGCATGCGGATGAAGCCGTCCGCGTTGACGCGTTTGGCGGCCGCGATGCATTCCTCATCCGTGGCGTCAAGTCGCCCGTAGCGGATGTTGTCCATGACGGTGCCTGTGAATAGGTTGACGTCTTGCAGGACGACGCCGAGTGAGCGGCGAAGGTCGGGCTTTTTGATCTTTTCGATATTGATACCGTCGTAACGGATTTCTCCGTCAGTAAGGTCATAAAAACGGTTTAACAGGTTGGTGATTGTGGTTTTCCCGGCGCCTGTCGCGCCCACCAACGCGACCTTTTGGCCCGGCTTGGCGTAGAGGTTGATGTCACGCAATACGGGTTGTCCGACGATGTATTCGAAGTTGACGTCGTAGAAGCGGATGTCGCCGCATAGTTCGGTGTAGGTAAAGGTGCCGTCGTCTTGCGGTTCTTTCCAGGCCCACAGATGCGTGCGGTCAGCACACTCGGCCAGATGGCCGTTTTCCATGCAGGCGTTCACGAGGGTAACACTGCCGTGGTCTTCTTCCGGCTTTTCGTCAAACACTTCAAAGATACGGGAGGCGCCGGCCAATGCTTGGACGATCATGTTGAACTGCAAGGAGATCTGGCCGATCGGGTTGACAAAGCCGCGTGACAGCGTGATGAAGGAGATCACCGTTCCCATGGTCATGGCTTCGCTGCCCGTGAAGCGCCAGTTGGAAATCCCCATGATCCCAAAACTGCCGCCGACAACGCCCAAGAGGACGTACAGCAAGAATCCCATACTGCTGACGACCGGCATGGTAATGGTGCCGTACTTGATGGCCTGGCTTGCGTTGTCGAAGAGTTCTTTTGTTCGTTCAAAGAAGCCCTGTTCGACCTTGTCTTCGTGGTTGAAGATCTTGATAACTTTTTGCCCGTTGATCATTTCTTCAACATAGGCGTTGACCTCGCCCAAGGCGATCTGCTGTCTCACAAAGTATTTGGAACTTCTTTTCACAATGCCTCGTACCAGCAAAAGGAGCGCGATGGAGTAGAGTCCTACAAAGAGACTCAGGTTAATGCTCAAAAACAGCATGGCGGCTAATGCCGACAGCGTGGTAAAGGAGGACTGGATGATCTGCGGGAAGCTTTGAGAGATAGCCATGCGCAAAGTATCCGTGTCGTTTGTGAAACGGCTCATGATGTCGCCGTGGGCGTGGACGTCAAAGTAACGGACGGGTAATGTCTGTACGTGCGCGAAGAGTTCGTCTCGGATTTTCTTTAAGGTACCCTGTTCCACCACGACCATGAGGCGATTGTAAAGCCAGACGGAAAGAATACCGATGCCGTAGACCGTGATCATCAGTAAAACCACTTGGAACAAAGCGGAAAAGTCGCGACTGTCTCTTGCCACCATTGGCAGGATGTGATCGTCGATGATCGTTCTTAAGAACAGCGATGATGAGGCGCCTGCGGCCGCTGAGAGGAAGATACAGATCAGGACAAATACCAAGCGAATCCGGTAGGGTCGCATGTAGGACAGGAGGCGACGCGTGGTGCCGGGCGCGGCCTTTTGATGTTTTTTACGTGGTTCTTGGGGGCGTTGTTCAGCCATCGAGTGATCCCCCGCTCTTTTGTGAGTCATAGACTTCTTTGTAGATGGACGAGCTTGTAAGCAGTTCTTCGTGGGTGCCCACAGCGCTGATTTTGCCGTCGTCCATGACGATGATTTTGTCGGCGTCTTCGACGGAGGCGACGCGCTGCGCGATGATGATCTTGGTGGTCCCCGGGATCACTTCTGACAGGCCTTCGCGGATGCGTTGGTCGGTTTTGGTGTCAACGGCACTTGTGGAGTCGTCGAAGATTAAGACTTTTGGATTTTTTAATAGGGCGCGGGCGATGCAGAGCCTCTGGCGTTGTCCCCCCGATAAATTGCTGCCGCCGCGTTCGATGTAGGCGTCGTACTGTTCGGGCATTTGGCGGATGAATTCGTCTGCCTGGGCAATTTCGCAGGCTCGTATCATTTCTTCGTCTGTGGCGTTTTCATTGCCCCAGCGCAGGTTTTCCTTGATAGTGCCTGAGAACAGGATGTTTTTTTGCAGGACGACGGCGACTTGGTCGCGCAGGGTGACAAGGTCGTAGTCGCGTACGTCGATGCCGCCTACGGTGACGCGGCCTTCGACGACGTCATATAGGCGCGGGATGAGCTGCACTAAGGTGGACTTGGAGGAGCCTGTGCCGCCTAGGATGCCGATCGTCTCCCCTGAGTTAATGGTCAGATTGATCCGGTCGAGGACGGGTTTTTCAGAGTCGCGTGAATAGCGAAAGGTGACATCTTCAAAGGTAATCGATCCGTCGGGAACGTCCAATATAGGGTCAGGGCCGTTTTGAAGATCGCTTGTTTCTTCCATGACTTCGACGATGCGTTCGACAGAGGCCCTTGAAATAATGAACAAGACAAATACGTTTGACAGGAGCATGAGGCTCATGAGGATTTGCATGGTGTAGGTGATGAGGCTTGTGAGCTGTCCCGTGGTGAGTCCGAAGGCGGGGTTGTTGCCTGCGGCCACGATTTCTTTGGAACCGAACCAGGCTAATAGTACGGTGCTGGTGTACAGGCAGAATTGCATCAAGGGGGCGTTTAGTGCCAGTCTTTTCACGGCGCGGTTGAAGTCGTCGTAGATTTTGAGTGAGATCTTGGTGAATTTTCCGATCTCGTGTTCTTCTCTTGTGAAGTTCTTGACGACGCGGATGCCGAGCAGATTTTCTTGGACGACGTTATTCAAATTGTCGTATCGTTTGAATACGCGCACGAAGATGGGGTGGACGTGGTTGATGACGAGTAAAAGCCCGAGGGTCAAGAACACAATGATGCCCAAGAAGATTAAGGAGAGACGCGCGTGGATGCGAAAGGCGAAAAAGAGTGCGAAGGCCATCATCATGGGGGCGCGGGCCCCGATGCGTATGGTCATCTGGTAAGCGTTTTGCACGTTGGCCACATCGGTGGTGAGCCTCGTGATGATGCTTGCGGTGGAGAATTTGTCGATGTTGGAAAATGAGAATTGCTGGATGTTTTGGAAGACGTCGTTTCTTAAGTTCCTGGCAAATCCGGAGGCCGCGATCGCGGTGTTTTTGCCGGCGAAAAAGCCAAGGGCCATGGAGATGAAAGCGGAGGCGACCAACATGGCACCGTACTTCAAGATGTTGCCCATATTGTTCTCTGCGATGCCGTAGTCAATGAGGTAGGCCATGACGGTGGGTACGATGATGTCGAATATCGACTCGATACCTGCAAAAAGAGGTGCTAAATAGCTAGATCTCTTGTATTCTCGTACGCTTTGTAAGATTTTTTTCAACATGCTGATCAAGATAATTCTATGTCTAACTAAGTAGACTAATCATCCGGCGTTGATTCGTCAATGGTGAATCTGTCGTTCTTTTTACTTCATTCCGTTCATTTCATTTAAAAAATCAATAAAAAGTTCACTGGGTAGATGTTCATCCGCAGGTGAAACGGGTAAATAGAAATAAATGTCTTCTACGAGAACTTGCCCCGGCTCATCTTCGCTTGAGGTGTCGTCCCAGGTGACGTCGACGAGAACGGGCTCACTTCCGTCACAGGGGTAGATCATGTTCCATGCGTGGCTTGTCGCCTCTTCTTCGTTCCCCAATATCCAGACCGCGTTGATGTCCGCGTATTGCGCGATGAGTGCGAAGGCGCGGGCGTAGCCTGCGCAGACGGTCATTTCATCTTGGGAGACAAGCGCGTTGTACGCTTCTTGGCAGGCTTCGTATTTCCCCATTCCCAACATGGCGTCGGGGTCATAGCCGACGGGTGAATAGGTGTTGCGCCGCGCTAAGTAGTCGTGGATTTTTTTGGCGTAGGCTTTTTCGCTCTCAATGTCTGTCCAGCCCTCTAAGGGAACAGGGTTTCGGCGAATAAAGCGACAGGCCGCTTCTCTTGCCAGTTGGTCGAATCCGGGTTCGGAATACTCGAGCTTGATGCGTGCCTGGACAATGCCCTCGTCATCGGGTGGCACGGTGAACATATGGATGGTGTCGTAGGCGCTGAACAGGTAGTAGCTCATGGCCACTTCGCAGGCGTCTGAGAGGATGGCATAGCCCGCGCCCTCAGAGACAGCGAATTCTTCAGTGAGCGACAGTTCAAATTCAAATCGGTCATTTAAAAAATTCCAAAGCACAAACCGCGTGACTTCGTTCTGTCTTGAAAAGGGACCGGATGACAATCGTTGCTCTCTCAAGCCCAGGACATCGGGATGAATGTTGGGATCGGGGTCGATATAAAGTTGGAGAACGGCAGTCGCTTCGGTTGTAACGGTTGTCGTCGTGACGCTTGTCGTTGTGAGGGTTGTATTTTGACTCGTTGGAATCGATCGATCCGGCAACTGGTATTCAACCGCACTTGCAAATAGTAATGTGAGGAGGATATAGAAGGAGAGGGCGATGGAAAAGAAACCTAATATCGATCCTGTGACGACGGTCCAGAGCTTTCGTCTGCGCCAATAAAGAACCACAAGGAAAACAATTCCCGCAAAGGTTAACAGCAGTAGTAGTGCGGCTTGCCACAGTTCCATGAATGTCCTCCACATGAGAATCACTTACACTCCCAATGTTCTTACTACGCATAGTAAAGCTGCGGTATGTCTGAGTCAATGCGTGCAAAATGATTGGCATCATTTCGTTTTCATTCGAGAAGAAAATCTATTATATTTTTAATCCTGATGCCTTCAAAATCTCGATACACCATCTGATCCATGGTAAGAATATATTTCGGATAATGGTCGGTTAAAGTCATGAGGGGTTCGAGCTCTCTGTCTCTGGTTTTCTCATCCATAATAGTGGCACAAACTTGGTAATAGATGATTTCTTTAGCTTTGCTTGCTACAAAATCGATCTCCTTATCACCGATCTTCCCGATGGTGACCTCATAGCCTCGCCTTACGAGTTCGAAAAATACGATGTTTTCTAAGATATGGCCATAGTCAGTATTACCCAGCCTTGTCAGCTGGTTTCTGATGCCCGTATCCACCATGTAATATTTTCCCAAAGTCTTTAACAGCCTCTTCCCCTTTAAGTCGTATCGGTTGGCTTTATAGATGATGAAGGCATTTTCCAGCATTTTCAGATAGTTATCGATGATTTCACTATTGGTCTTTCTTCCGCTACTCGTGAGATAGTCTGCTATCTTTTTTGTAGAAACGATATTTCCAATATTCCCCCCTATGAATTTCAAGATATTTTCTAAAAGCGCCGCATCCCTGATCGCATTCCTTGTCACCACATCCTTGAACAGAACAGTGTTATAGACTCCTTCTAAGAACGGGCCTATGGTCTTGGGATTATCGATGAGTTCGACTACCGTAGGAAGACCACCATATTCGACGTATTGATTGAAAGCAGTTCCCAAGTCAACGCTATCCCCTCTGAAATCTAAATACTCTTTAAATGACAATGGCTGCATTTTGATTTCCACATAACGGCCTGACAGAAACGTTGATAGCTCTGATGAGAGAAGATAGGCATTAGAGCCCGTGATATAGATATCTACATTGGCGTCCACCAATAAAGCATTAATGACTCGCTCCCAGGAGCTGACCCGCTGGATTTCATCCAGAAGGATGTAGTACTTATCTTCCTTGTGAAGTAAACGTTCGTCGATATATTGGTGGAGCTTTTTGTAATCCTGAATCTCG